>CANRAG010000108.1 GCA_947628515.1 uncultured Clostridia bacterium
ATCTCCTTCGTGCCCACGAGCACGCCGCCTTCGTCATAATACGCGGCGCAGTGGATATAAGCCGTTTTCGGCGCATCATCCGCCAACGACGGGGGAGCAAGCGCCAAAAGCGTTGCCGGGAGCAGCGCGGCGATAATCCGTTTTGCGAATATTTTTTTCATACTATCTACCTCTTTTCAAGTTTACTCAAATCGTACATATATTTTATCACATAATCCGCGCTCTGTCTATAGCGATTTATGCCAAAAACCGCGCAATTTGCGCTAATGCTATACAGCGTCAATTGTAGGATAAATGAAAATCCGGCTCATTTTAAAACCGTGACGATAAGCGAATAAAGGATTGACAAAGACTTTGCCCCATGCTATAATGTTTTTGAAATCCCGTAAGGAGTGAAATGACATATGAAAAAATTTATCGCCGCGCTGTGCGCGATAATGCTTTCGCTGCCGATTGCGCCGGCACTGGCGGCATATACGCAGGCGGATATATATACAAGCATCGATTCGGGCACGGCATGGATGGAAAAGAACGCCGCGCCGCTTAAACGTCCGGAATCCGCCGCGTCCGACTATTACATAATGGCGCTCGCACGAGCGAATAAGCCCTACGACTACGCGGCATACGCAAAATATATCGGGTCAAGAACGCCGTCAACAAACAACGACGGGCAAAGACTTATAATGGTTAGCACGGCATGTAAAACCGTGCTTGCGGATAACTTTGTAAAGATGTACACATATTCCGATATGCCCGAAACAGCGTCTGAGCTGGCGGGCGCCGTCCTTGCGCTCGATTGCGGCGGATACGAGGTCAACGGAAACGGCATAACCAAAAACCATATGCTTGCTGCGCTGCTCGAAATGCAGCAGACAAACGGCAGCTTTAATAACGACGTGTTCACAACCGCAAAGGCGGTTCTCGCGTTAGCGCCGTATAAAAACTCGCAGTTTAAGGTAAACGGCGAGCACGAGAACGCCGTTTACACATACGATACAAGCGCCGCGATAAAAAACGCGGCACAGTATCTGTCAATATCAATGGACGCCGATTCGGGATTTAAGACAATAAACAATACGGCGTATGTAATAATGGCGCTCGACGCCATAGGTATGGACGCGGATAATGATTCGTCCTTTGCATATAACGGTCTTTCGCCCGTATCATGGATTAAAAACCGGCAGCAGTCGGACGGTTCCTTTAATTCGTCCGCGGACGATACCGCGCTCGCGCTCTGCGCGATGGTAAGCCATTTAAGAGCAATGCAGGGCAAATCGTCATTCTTTGACTTCACATCCCACGACGCTACAGACCCTGTCGCTGACGGCTCCGTGGTAAACCACTCCGGCGACGGGGCAAAAGAGAACGCGTCATCATCCGATGGAGGTTCTGACACCATAGAGCTCGGAACTCCTCCGCCCGCTCGCGAGCCGGAACATTCCGAGACAAAGGCCGAGCAGTACGGCCCGCTCCCGTTCGTAGGCCCCGTAAAGCAGGACGACGATAACGGTGACGCTGCCGCGACCGAGGCAGCAAAGGAGCCTGAAACCGATACGGACGGCGGCAAAACCGGACTTATTGTACTCTTTACAATACTCTGCGTGCTCGCGGCTGCGGGAGGGGTATTCGTGTTTATATATCACAAGTACCCGTCGGTTATAGAATTAGTGCCGGGTAAGGTAAAAGCCTGCGCAAACTCCTTTAAAAACGCCGTAAAACGGCTGCTTGACAAGCTTAAACTAAAGTAAATTATCCCCCGTACAGCATAAATTGTACGGGGTTTTTCCTTTTCTTTTCTTCGCCGCTTTCGTGTTTTTTCGACAAAAATACTTGACTATTCTTAAAAAAAACACTATAATATATATTAGATTGTTTTAGCATAAAATACGGAGCATAAGCGACGTTATTTTTGAATAGTCTGATATAAATAAGGTTACAGTTTACCTAAGTAAGACGAGCCTTTCGCCGTAATTGACTAAGGAGGTTACATAATTGAGTAGGCTTCACATGGGCATTGACGTTGGCTCAACAACCGTTAAGGTCGTTGTGCTAAACGATGATAATAAAATACTGTACTCGGAGTACCGCAGACATTTTTCAGATATAAAAAGCACTGTTCTCGGCCTGTTTGACGAGGTGGAGGAGGTCGTTAAGGATGAGCCGTTCACGGTCGTAATCACCGGTTCGGGCGGTCTTTTGCTTTCTAAAATGCTCGGCCTTCATTTTGTGCAGGAGGTCATAGCGAACAAGACCGCCATAGAGGCGTTCCTGCCGGGAACGGATGTGGTTATAGAGCTTGGCGGCGAGGACGCGAAAATCCTGTACCTTTCGGGCGGACTCGAACAGAGGATGAACGGCACCTGCGCGGGCGGTACAGGCTCGTTTATCGACCAGATGAGTATTCTTTTAAAAACCGACGCGGACGGGCTTAACCGTCTCGCGGAAAAACATACCACAATCTATCCGATTGCCGCGCGATGCGGGGTTTTTGCCAAATCGGACGTCCAGCCGCTCTTAAACGAGGGCGCCGCGCGAGAGGACGTTGCCGCGTCCATATTGCAGGCGGTCGTGACGCAGACCATTTCCGGACTTGCCCAGGGCAGGCCGATAAAAGGAAATATAGTTTTTTTGGGCGGGCCGCTCCACTTCATACCGCAGCTAAGACGACAGTTTGAGGAAACATTAAAGGATAACGCGGACTCGTTTAAAACTCCGGATAACGCGCAGATTTTCGTGGCGCTCGGCGCTGCGATGATGCACGAGGGCACCCAACCGCGAACGATGGGCGAGCTGGTTTTAAAGCTTACCAAATCAAAGGGTGTTGACGCGGAGATAACGCGTCTGCCTAAACTGTTTGAAACTGCGGAGGACAAGCGGGAATTTGACGAGCGCCACGCTATGGACACAGCGGTGCGCGGCGATATAAATAACGCGCGCGGGCCGGTGTTCTTAGGACTTGACGTCGGTTCCACTACAATAAAATGTGCCGTTATAAACGACAGGAACGAGATTATATATACATACTACGGCAAAAACGAGGGCAGTCCGATCACGTGCGGTCTTAATATAATGCGCGAGCTTTACGATAAGCTGCCGAAGGGCGCGTATATCGCGAACGGCTGTACCACGGGATACGGCGAGCTTCTGCTAAAGACCGCTTTTCGGATTGACGAGGGCGAGATAGAAACCATAGCGCACTATAAGGCTGCCAACCATTTCTCGCCGGGCGTTGATTTCATTATCGACATAGGCGGCCAGGATATGAAATGCATGAAGATTAAGGATGGCGTAATAGACTCCATCATGCTTAACGAGGCGTGCTCGTCCGGCTGCGGCTCGTTCATTCAGACCTTCGCCGAAGGTTTGGGTATGGATTCCGTAAGCTTTGCAAAAGAAGCGCTTACGGCAAACAGTCCCGTTGACCTCGGCACACGCTGCACCGTGTTTATGAACTCGCGCGTGAAGCAGGCGCAGAAGGAGGGCGCGACAGTGGGCGACATAAGCGCCGGTCTTTCATACTCGGTTGTGCGCAACGCACTCTATAAGGTTATCAAGCTTAGAGACACGTCGCTAATGGGTGAAAAAATCGTCGTTCAGGGCGGCACGTTTAATAACGACGCCATCCTCCGCTGCTTTGAGCTGCTTACGGAAAAGAATGTTATACGTCCGGATATCGCCGGTATCATGGGCGCGTTCGGCGCGGCACTTATAGCGAAGGAGCGCTGGCGCGGCGGCGAATGTGATATTATCACAAGGGATGAGCTTGATTCGTTTGCGTTCAGCACCCGACTCACGCGCTGCCAAAAATGCAATAACCACTGCCAGCTAACCGTTACCGACTTCGGCGACGGCGGCAAGTTCATTTCCGGAAACCGCTGTGAGCGCGGCGCGGGCGAGGAGAAAAAGAATAAGGATATTCCAAATCTTTACGATTATAAATATAAGCGCGCGTTCAGCTACAAGTCGATAAAGGCCGATGACGCGCCGCGCGGAGTTATCGCAATGCCGCGCGTACTTAATATGTACGAGAACTATCCGCTGTGGCACACTTTCTTTACCGAGCTGGGTTTCTCTGTAAAGATTTCGGGCAGGAGCACGCACAAGCTCTACGAAAAGGGTATTGACTCCATCCCGTCCGAGAGCGCGTGCTATCCGGCAAAGCTCGTGCACGGGCATATACAGGATTTGATAGACAGAGGATATAAAACCATATTCTACCCGTGCATCCCGTATGAGCAGATTGAATACAGCGACGCGGGCAATCACTTCAACTGCCCCATGGTCACCTCATACCCGGAGGTGATATACAATAACATGGACGTATTGCGGCGCAGTGATATTAACTTTCTCTATCCGTTTATAAACCTCGCGGATAAGCCGTCGTTTAAACGCCAGATGTCAAACGCTCTAAAGAGCTTATATAATATCCCGTTTAAGGAAATTGACGCGGCGGCGGAAAAGGCGTTTTCGGAGCTTGCGGCATACAAGGCCGATATACGCGCCAAGGGCGAAGAAACGATAAAGTGGCTTGACGAGCACGACATGCGCGGCATAGTACTCGCGGGCAGACCGTACCATATAGATCCGGAAATAAACCACGGCATTCCCGACATGATCAACTCGCTCGGTTTCGCGGTGCTTACGGAGGACAGCGTGGCGCATTTGGGACATTTAAAGCGCGATATAAGAGTTGTTGACCAGTGGGCATACCACACAAGGCTTTATGAGTCCGCATCCGAGGTCATAAAGAACAACCGCCTGGAGCTTATACAGCTCAATTCGTTCGGCTGCGGGCTGGACGCGGTGACAACGGACCAGGTTATGGAGATACTGCAATCGCATGAGAAGATTTATACAACGCTTAAAATAGACGAGGTTTCAAACCTCGGCACAGCGCGTATCCGCGTGCGCTCGCTAAAGGCGGCGGTAAAGGAGCGCGTCGACAACGACTTCGTTCCGCGCAAGGTTGAGGATTACACCATAACCCGCGTTAAGTTCACCGAGGAGGAAAAGAAAAATCATACGATTATCTTCCCACAGATGTCTCCGACGCATTTCGGTCTGTTCGAGGCGGTGTTCCGTTCCTGCGGCTATAACGCCATGGTGCTTGAACACGCGACGCCTCAGGACGTTGAGGCGGGACTGAAATCGGTCAATAACGACGCGTGTTATCCGTCAATAATGGTAACGGGACAGCTTGTGAACGCGTTCATAAGCGGGAAATGCGATCCGGACAAAACCTCGGTCATGATTACCCAGACCGGCGGCGGCTGCCGCGCCACAAACTACATAGCGTTTTTGAGAAAGGCGCTTATCGAGGCGGGCTATCCTCAGGTTCCGGTCATATCGCTTAACGTGTCCGGACTTGAGGGCAATCCGGGCTTTAAGATTACGCCGAAGCTTGTGGACGGAGTGCTGAAAGCGGCAACCTGGGGCGACCTGCTCCTTGCCTGCTCGCAGAGAATACGCCCGTACGAGATACACGAGGGCGAAACAAACGCCGTATATGAAAAGTGGCAGAAGCGGCTGTATAACGACCTTGTAAACCGCAACTCCAAAAATCTAAAGTTAAAGCGGGTTGTGGATGAAATTATAGACGATTTTGACGCAATTCCCATTGATGAGACGATAAAGAAGCCAAAGGTCGGCGTCGTGGGCGAAATTCTTGTAAAATTCCATCCGGACGCGAATAACGACGTTGTGGGCGTTATAGAGTCCGAAGGCGGCGAGGCGGTCATGCCGGGGCTTACGGATTTCTTCCTCTACTGCCTGTACAACAATAATTTCAAG
Organism: uncultured Clostridia bacterium; assembly: GCA_947628515.1. Lineage (GTDB taxonomy): Bacteria > Bacillota > Clostridia > UBA1381 > UBA1381 > Ornithomonoglobus. The sequence continues at coordinate 5,791 of CANRAG010000108.1, forward strand.
CATGATAACCTCGGTATGAAGGCGTCAACGGCGCGGCTTTGCAACCTCGCGATATGGGGCATTGAATCGTTTCGAAAGCACGCGGTAAAACGCATGAAGGCTAATCCGAAGTTCGCGAGCCGCGCGCCCGGCCACATTGCCGAGATTGCCGAAGGCGCAAAGAGCGTTTTGCAGCTCGGCCACTGCACGGGCGAGGGCTGGTTCTTGACCGGTGAGATGATCGAGCTTATAAATTCGGACGTGCCAAACATCGTATGCGTTCAGCCGTTCGCGTGTCTGCCAAACCATGTGACCGGCAAGGGCATGATTAAGGAGCTGCGCCGTCAGTATCCTCAGTCGAACATAGTCGCAATAGACTACGACCCCGGCGCTTCGGAGGTAAATCAGCTAAACCGCATAAAGCTCATGATGGCGGTCGCGTTCGAGAACATCCGAAAGGCGGAGGAATATGACAAGCTGCTTGTAAACATGCACCACGCAAAGCTGAAATCAACCGAAAAGGTTCCGGTTTAATCAAAAACAAGCGATACGGGCAAAAATCCGTATCGCTTTCTTTTTAGTCTGTATATACCTTAAACACCACCGGCTTATCGGTATCAATACGCGCCGTTTTGATCTTAAGCCCCTCTCCGTCCCGCGTCCATTCGGGGCTTGTGTCATAGCCGGGAACCTCGACTTTTTTTATAATGCCGCTGAAATCGGGCTTGCTCATATCGGCGGAATTGGCGAGCGATTTTATGCATACGCTGTCACGCTCCCGCATATTAAGGCATATCGCGTATATGCAACCGTTATTTACGGTAAACCTTATATCCTCTGAAGTATACGGCTTAGGCTCGGAATCAGCGAACTGACCTTCGGTTATTTTTGTGGGGCCTTCCGATGGTTTGCGCCACAGCCGCGAGCCGTATATCGCCTCGCCGTTTATGTCAAGCCACTTGCCTATTTCAATCAGAATATCCCTGTCCGCGTCCGGAATTGTGCCGTCCGCCTTAGGGCCGATATTTAAAAGCATTCTGCCGTTTTTGCTCACAATATCAACCATATCGCAGATTATCTGTGCCGCTGTTTTGTAGCTGTTGGCGTCGGTATAGCACCACGAGTTTTTGGCTACCGCCGTGTCGGTCTGCCATATGTACGGTTTCGCGTCGGAAAACTGACCGCGTTCTATGTCAACAACGCCTGTTCCAAACGCCATAGCGTCATGCTTATAGTTTATAACTACGCCCTCGCCCCATTCCTCGGCGCGATTATAGTAATACGCGGCGAACTTTTTAAGATACGGTTTCACGCTGCTGTGGTGAATCCACCAGTCAAAATATACCAGTTTCGGTCTGTACCTATCCACAAGCTCGCAGCAGCGGCACAGCCAGTCCTCCAGATACTCCGATGTCGGAGCCGGCTCCGAAAACGAGTCGAAATGATCCCGCTCCGGCATAGACGGCCAGTATAAGTCGCCGCGCTTTAGCGGCTCTTTAATATCGGAGTCAAACTCTCTGCCGTGCCCCATGAAGAACCAGTGCTCCACTCTGTGGCTTGACGCGCAGTTTTTCAGCCCTCGCTTTTCACATTCAAAGCTCAGCTCGCCCAGAACGTCGCGCTTAGGCCCCATATTCTTCGAGTTCCAAACCGACAGTGCGCTGTCATACATCTGAAATCCGTCATGGTGCTCGGCGACCGGCACAACATATTGTGCGCCCGCTGTTTTAAACAAATCCGCCCACTCGGCGGCGTCAAATTTTTCCGCCTTAAACATCGGGATAAAATCCTTGTAACCGAAATCGCGGTGCGGTCCGTATGTCTTTATATGATGTTCATATTCACGGCTTCCCCGTATGTACATATTCCGCGAATACCATTCGCTGCCGAACGCCGGTACCGAATACACGCCCCAGTGGATGAAAATTCCGAATTTAGCGTCACAGTACCATTCGGGAACGCGATACTGCTGCAAGGACTCCCATGTGTCCTTGTATCTGCCGTTTTTTATTACGTCGTCTATTTTTTTAATATATTCTTCAATATGCATGATAGGCTACTCCCTACTTAATAAAGTTCGATTTAAAAGGAAATCGTTCGTATTGTGTGAGCGTAAACGGGAGAGATGAGCGGTTTTATCGAAGCTTATCTCTTAATGGTTTCGTTCATGCTCCCGGTCCTGTATCCGCCCAAATCTATTGTCACATATATAAATCCGAGCGACTTTAAATAATCATATACCTGTTCCCGCGCGTCAAACAGCTTGCGAAGCTCTGAGGGCAACACCTCTATTCTCGCCATACCGCCGTGCGCGCGAACCCTGAATTGACTAAATCCCAGCCCGCGCAGATATTCTT
>CANRAG010000109.1 GCA_947628515.1 uncultured Clostridia bacterium
ATCGTCCGCAATCCCGTTTGCAAGCTTGCCGATTACGTTCGCGGACGCCGGAGCGATCATGACTGCGTCCGCCTGCTTCGCGATTGCGACATGCTCAACGCTGTAGCGAAAATTCCTGTCAAATGTGTCTATGAGGCATTTGTTTTGCGTAAGCGTTTCAAACGTAATCGGATTTATAAAATTCGTCGCGTTACGTGTCATGAGCACGTGCACGTTCGCGCGCAGCTTTGTTAACATTCTTGCCAGATTGGCAATCTTGTACGCCGCAATCGAACCCGTAACGCCGAGTACAACAGTCTTATTTATGAGCATTTTTTAAATCCTTTCCTTTAACGGGTCGAATAACATTAAAGTCTGTTCGCGGCCCGCTTTATTATTAAGAAGCCGCGCTCTTATTCACCCCTTGCCAGCTCCGCGCACATCAGCAAAAACACGCCCATGCCGTGCAAATCGTTTGCAGCCGTCGGCCGGTTGGTATAGTAGTTGTATTCGCCGACGCCCGTTCCTATGCACACGCGCTCAACAAGTAAATTGTCGCCGTAAATATCCACGCCATGGGTTATGACGCCCTTTAAAGTCTCCTTTGCCCGGGTCAGATACCGCTCGTCAAGCACTCCGAGCCGAACGCCCTTTGCCATGGCGTAGGCATAAAGGCACGAGCACGACGTTTCGAGCCAGTTATCCGGCATCCCTGTCATATTCACCACCTGATACCACATACAAGTCCCATGGTCGCGGTATTTTAGTATATTCTCTATAAGCTCGCGCTCAATATCCGCTATTATCTCACGTCCGGGATGTCGGTCGGGCATACATTCATATATGTCCATAAGCGCGACGACGTACCAACCCATTGCCCTGCCCCATACAACCGGCGCAAGTCCGGTCACCGGGTCGCACCACGGCGCTCGCTTTTTCGTGTCCCATGCGTGGCGCATAAGTCCGTTGTTTCTATCCTGCATATTCTCCTTCATGAGAACGGCCTGACGCACAAGCTCGTCAAAGATTTCGGGCTTATCATACTTTTTCGCGTACATGGCCTGAATCGGGCTGCCCATATACAGACTGTCCAGCCACATCTCATGGCTGCCCGGCCCCTTCGTTCTGTGCCAGTAGCCGCCATCCTCCGTGCGCGGCCAGGCGCGCATATGTCCCATCAGCGTTTCGAGCGCCTTTTCATACCTTGTGTCATTCGTTGTGTCGATCAGCCTGTACAGCAAAATTCCCGGCTGAATATCGTCAAGCCATTCGTCGCAGTAGCTTACAATCGAGCCGTCGGGGTTTATGAGGCTATTTACATACTCCTTTATGTACTCCGCCAGCCGCTCGTCCCCGCACACCTCGTATATATGCTCCACGCCCGACAAAAACACCCCCTGGTGGTAGTGCCAGCGTCCCTCCGGCGGCAGTTTTGCCGCCGGTATTCTTCTCATCATAGTCTCACAGCCCATAAGACCGTATTCCAATGCTGTTTTCATTTCAATTTACTCCTTCTGCCACCGTCCGGAAATCCCGCAGGGCAGAACCAGCCCCGACTCGATAGGTATTCCGATTTCATCCGCGTCCATTTGTCCGCCGAATTCCTTTTTTACCGTAACTTGCATAACATTCTTTAACACCGTCGCGCTGAGCCCGGTCGTATACGAGTTTATAAGCATGAACAGCGGATTATCCGACATTATCCTTACGCAGTCCGAAACAAGCCCGAACAGCGCGTCCTCAATCTTCCACATCTCTCCGTTTGGCCCTCTGCCGTATGAGGGAGGATCCATTATTATGCCGTCATACTTGCTGCCGCGCCGAAACTCGCGCTTAACAAACTTCGCGCAGTCGTCCACAATATAGCGCACCTTCCTGTCGCCAAGCCCCGAACTTATTACATTCTGTTTTGCCCATGTCACGATACCCTTTGACGCGTCAACATGGCACACCTCCGCGCCGGCAGCAAGCGCGCTTACCGTCGCGCCGCCCGTGTACGCGAAAAGATTAAGCACTCTTACAGGACGGTTGGCTCTTTTTATTAAATCCGAAATCCAGTCCCAGTTAACAGCCTGCTCCGGGAACAGTCCGGTATGCTTAAACCCTGTCGGGCGCACGTTAAATGTCAAATCCCGGTATTTTATCTGCCACTGTTCGGGCATGCTCTTATTAAAAATCTGCCAGCTGCCGCCGCCCTTTTGGGAGCGGTGATACCATGCGTCAACACTGTTCCAGCGCCGCGTATCGCGTCTGTCCTCCCATACAGCAATCGGGTCGGGACGGCGCAGCAGGTATTTGCCCCAGTATTCGAGCTTCTCGCCGCCCGACGCGTCAACTATCCTGTAATCCTTCCATTTATCCGATAAATACATATCCCTTCTCCTGTATGTTTGCTATCATACAGTATAGCATAAGACCGCAAAATATTCAAGGGAAAAGTGAAAAAATGCCACGGGTTTTGACTTTTATTCCGACTTGACAAAAATTCGGGCGTATAGTATAATTTAGATTATGTTAAGTATGATGAATAATCTGACGGGAGGTTGACGCATATGCCGTTAAAAATTATCAGGCAGGATATTACAAAACTGCATGTTGACGCTATCGTTAACGCCGCGAATAACCGCTTGCTTGCGGGCGGCGGAGTATGCGGCGCAATTTTCAGCGCGGCGGGCAAGGATCGGATGCAAGCCGCTTGTAATAAAATAGGCTACTGTAAAACGGGCGGAGCTGTCATCACAAAGGGATACGATCTTCCCGCAAAATATGTAATCCATACCGTCGGACCGATTTATCGGCACGGCGACGCAAATCAGGCGCGGGAACTTTATGACTGCTACCGCAATTCCCTGTTTTTGGCGGAGAGAAAGCGCCTGCGCTCGATCGCGTTCCCGCTGATTTCATCCGGAATTTACGGGTATCCCAAAGCTGACGCGCTTAAAATTGCCCGCAACGCGATTTCCGATTTTTTGGAATTGCACGAGATGGACGTTTACCTGGTGGTTTATGATAAAAATTCATTTGAGATTGGCAAGTCCTTATTTGACAGCATCCAAAGCTACATAGACGAAACAATGGTCAAGCCCGATTTTCGCAGCCGACAAATAATCGAAAGCGAAATGTGGGGCGCGGTCTATGAGGCTAATGCCGCTGAACAGTATTGCCCACCGACAAGTGTTCCCATACAGCCGATGCGCAGTCTGGAGGACTTAATGAAGCAAGTGGACGAAAGCTTTTCACAAATGCTTCTGCGCTTGATTGACGAGCGCGGGCTAAAGGACTCGGCGGTTTATAAAAAGGCGAATATTGACCGAAAATTATTTTCCAAAATCCGCATTGATAAGAACTATAAACCGAAAAAGACGACCGCGCTGTCGTTTGCCATAGCGCTCGAACTGTCTTTGGACGAAACAAAGGATCTGCTTGGAAAAGCCGGCTACGCTTTAACTCACAGCAGCAAGGCGGACATCATTCTGGAATACTTTATAGAGCGGGCAAACTATAACATTTTTGAAATCAACGAAGCTCTGTTCGCGTTCGGGCAACCGCTTTTGGGAGTGTAGCATACGCGTATGGAGTTATAGCTGAATAGTAACCATACAGGTCAAATTAAATTTTGTCGCTTTTTATGCGACCAAATGAATATAAAAAAGATATATAATGCGATTGTACGGTGAAAGCCGGACGATCGCATTATTTTTTTCAGGAGGTTTTAGTTATGAACAAAAATGTTACGGAATTGGTATTTATATTGGATCGGAGCGGCTCGATGAGCGGGCTTGAAAAAGACACCATCGGCGGATTTAATTCTCTGATTAATAAGCAGAAAAAGGAGCGCGGACAATGCTATGTTTCAACCGTTCTCTTTGACGACGTCACCAAAGTATTGCATGACCGTGTTCCGATTGACAAAATCCGCCCTATGACGGAAAGGGATTATTACGTCAGGGGCTGCACGGCGCTGCTCGACGCGGTTGGCGGAGCAATAAGACATATCGGCAATATCCATAAGTATACCCCAAACAGCGAAGTGCCGGGGCACACTCTTTTCGTCATTACAACGGACGGTATGGAAAACGCGAGCCGCCGTTACGGAAGCAATCAGGTGAAAGCGATGATTGAACGGCAGAAGGAAAGATACGGCTGGGAGTTCTTATTCCTCGGAGCAAATATTGACGCGGTGGAAACGGCTAAGGCTTACGGCATTTCCGAGGACTACGCCGTCACATACCACGCCGACAGCGTTGGAACAAGAACCAATTTTGAAGCCGTGAATTATGCCGCGCGCTGCATAAGAGCGGATATGCCGCTGCAAGCGGATTGGAAGGGCGAAATCGAAAAATACAGAAAAAAAGCAAGAAACCGTTCCGGCCGATAAAGGCAGCGCCTCCGCTCGGCAAGCCGCCGGTTTCAGAATCTTGCGGGATATGATATATTACATTTAACACCTTAATGTCGCTTCATAGCTTTATAATAATATTTTATAAAACAGTAAGAGCGCTTGGCAAAACTGCAAAATATCAGTAGTATTCACCATATATTTTAAGGAAAATTGCACAAGTTTATTGTATAATTATTATGTATATTTATAGCTATAAGCAAGCGGAGGTGTTTATGTATGAAATATAAAAATATATGCGCGCTGCTGTGCGCGTTTACCGTTGCGGCGGGCGCACTGCCCGCCATGGCGGAGGACGTAGCCCCGTCAGGTGATAATACGGCCGTTAAAACCGTCGCTTTTAACGGCGCCGAAGGCGGCGGAATGTACACAAAGGGCGCAAGGGCGGCCTTAGACAGCGAAAGCGCGATAGAGGTTTATCACGTTACAAACCTCAACGACAGCGGCGAAGGCTCGTTCAGAGACGCTGTTTCCAAGGGGAACAGAATAATTGTGTTTGACGTTTCGGGCTATGTGGATCTTGACTCGAATGTCACAATAGGGCATGACAACATCACAATTCTCGGTCAGACCGCGCCCGGCGGCGGAATATGTTTCCGCACCAACAATATAAAGGTCGGCGCGGATAATGTTATTATCCGCTACATACGGTTCAGAGTGGGAGCGCACGACAAGGCGGGAAACGATACTCGCGCCCAGGACGGATTGGAAATAACGGATAACTGTAAAAACGTTATTATAGACCACTGCTCGGTATCATGGGGCACGGACGAAAATCTCAGCGCGTACGCGGTAAAGGACGTCACAATACAGAACAGCATTATCGCGGAGTCGCTCAATATGAGCGTGCACGACAAGGGCGAGCACAGCTACGCGGCGATATGGGGCGGCGTGAACCTTACCGTGCACCATAATCTCATATCCACCCACAAGAGCCGCAACCCGAAGATAGGAACCTCGGAAACGGTTTCAATGACGGACGGCTATACCGACTCGCAAACGCTTGTCGATATTCATAACAATGTTTTCTACAACTGGGGCGACAAGGCGGGCTACGGCTCCGAAAACGGCGCCCGCACATATATTCAAAATAACATCTACCGTCCCGGCCCCGCAACACCCAAGGGGAAACGCGCGAGAATATTTGAGCTTAGCGTCGGCAATAAGTACCAGACAAATATGCTCGGAAGCGTTTATGCCAACGGCAACATAATCGACGTTGAAGAAAACGACAGCGACTATCGGGACGCGCAAACAGTGAACGAAAACAACTATCAGGATGATTTGCATACGGGCGTGTATGTTGATAACAAATACTATGACACAGCCGACAAGGAAAACGCGTTTATGTCCGAGCCGGAGGAGGCGTATGATATTTACGCAAAGGATTATCCGTCAAGACTTGACGATACATCGTCCGTATACGATTACGTTATAGCCAACGCCGGAGCCACGCTCCCCGCCCGCGACGCGGTCGATACGCGTATTATCGACAATGTGACAAACCGTACCGCGCCCACAGGCAGCAAGGGCAGCGTGGGGCTTTTGGACGACCCGACGGATATTGAAGAATTTGACGGCAGAGGATACCCCGAGCTTGAAGCTGTGACGCGCGAGGTTTCGGAATACGACGCCGACGCCGACGGTATTCCGAACGAATGGGAGGATAGGATGGGGCTTGACAAGTCCAATCCCAACGACAGCGTCATTATAGGCCCCGACGGCTATACATGGCTTGAAATATATGTTGAACAGGCTATAACAAATCCGGTAGACGCGGAAGGATTAACGGTTAATCTCGCGTCCGACAAGACGATTGCAAAGGATAACGAACCGGTACGGCTATCTCTTTTAACCGGCAGAGATACGGCTATAGCGGGCTATGAGGCCGGAATTGTATATGTAAGGCCCGGTAACGGATACGTGGGCGGAGCCGTAGCGGCGTGCGGATATACCGACGGTGTGCTCACGGATATAAAGACAGCGACGGTCGGCGCGGGCAACACGGCGGAAGTCGGCGAGGTTAGCGGCGATACCGTAAAGGTATTTCTTTGGGACAGCTTAGAGAGCATGACTCCGCTTTGCAAGCCCTACCCGTCGGAGAGCGCGGGCGCGAGCGTCGCGAGCAAGGTTGAATTTTACTGCAATGAAAGATGTATCGCCACCGTTACGGAGACGGAGTTTGAAGGAACGATGTTCAGCACGGAGCAAACCCTGCCGACGGGCGATAATATAATAACGGCAAAGGTGTATAAATCGGAAAACGAATAAATATATTGGCTCCCGTAGCCAATGTTTCCGTTACCGGCTCCGGCGAGGCGGAGGGCTGGACGGCGTCCGGCGGCGCGGGTTACAGCGCGGGATACACGCTCCCCAACAATTCATCACTCACAAAGACCGTATCGGGCGATTTCAAGCTCGCGGCAAGGATAGACAGCATGACAAACCGTTACAGCGGCGTGGAAACAGGCTTAAAATGCGGTGACGTCAAGCTGTATAAGACCTGTGACGACAGCTATAACCAAAAGATTGTGTATAACGGAAATGAATATGCCGAAATCGCGGCGGACAAGGTGAAATATCTTGAAATTTCAAGAACCGGAAACACCGTAACCCTTTACGCGGGAACAAGTCTCGCGGACGTTGAAAGCTTTAAAGTCGGTGAAGCGACGGTTTCGGGCGAAGCCGAAGTCGGAGCATATGCGTCGGGCGACGCGACGACGGTTTCAAAGCTTGGCATGCTTAAGCTTTCAACGGAGAAATCGGAGCCTGAGGCGAAGCTGGAGCTTACGCCCGGACAGAGACTGACCCTTGACGGCGAAAGCATAAACGTTAAGGTAACGGCGGACGGCTCACCCGTTACGGAGATATGGCTCTACCTTGACGGACAGCCGCTCACGTCGGTTCGCGGACTGAACATAACGGATACGGAAACCGTCTCAATTCCGGTTACATTTACAACGCCGGAGAACGGAACAATTACCGCGTACTGCTTCGATGAAAACCTCGGCAAGGGCGAGGATACAAAGAGCGTCGCAATAACGCAGGACGTAACACCGTGGACGCTTACGGATATAGGCGCGGACGAGACGGATGCTAAGTCATACGTTCTCGGCACGGATGACTACACATATAAGATAGGCGACTCCTCAAACGGCCAAATAGGCGGCACGGCGGACAGGTTCGCATTCTTAAATCAAAGATTTTCGGGCAATACAAGACTGTACGCAAGACTTAGATTGCAGAACGCAAAGCAAATGGGCTTTGTTCTTAGAAGCGACCTTAAACCCGACAGCCCGACATATTATTTCGGCGCAAGCACGGTTGACGGAGCTGTTAAGTACCTGCTTACACGGCGCGACGCCTCCGGCGGCGACACGGAGACGGTATATGACGCGACGGCGGACATAAACGATAAAGACAAGGCGTTTATAGTATTCGAAAAGAAGGACGGTGCGCTCAATATCTATAAATCCACAAACGACGCCAACCTCTACAAGGTTAATACCCTCATCAAAAGCATTGATATACCTGGCATTGACGACGCGTATTACATGGGCTTCGGCGCGGTATCGGACGGGGTGAATGTTCCGGACGCCGGCTGGCTCGGCATTGAAACGGTGGGCGACACGTCAGCGTCATG
>CANRAG010000110.1 GCA_947628515.1 uncultured Clostridia bacterium
CGTGCTCCCGGAGGGCCCACCAGGAGCACGCCCTTGGGGATGCGCGCGCCCAAATCGCGGCGGTCATCACTCATGTCGCTTTTTACGCGGGCTGGCCCAAGGCATGGGCGGTGTTCCGTCTTGCTAAGGACGTGTGGAAGGATGAGGAAATTAGCGAAAAGGACAAATATCAGAACACGATTTTGTTCCCGATAGGCGCGCCGAACGACGGCTTCACACAGTATTTCACAGGAAAAAGCTACCTCGCGCCGGTGTCGCCGGAGCAGGTCGGAATTTTCAATGTAACCTTTGAACCGGGTTGCCGCAACAACTGGCATATTCATCATGCCGACAAAGGCGGCGGTCAGATACTTATATGCGTCGGCGGACGCGGATATTATCAGGAATGGGGCAAGGACGCAATAGAGATGAAGCCGGGCGACTGCGTTAATATCCCGTCGGGTGTGAAGCACTGGCACGGCGCGGCGGCGGACAGTTGGTTTTCGCATCTCGCGGTTGAGGTTCCGGGCGAGAATGCGTCAAACGAATGGCTTGAACCGGTAAGTGATGAGGATTATGACAAAGTGAACGGAGGAAACTGAAATGAAAAAAATATTAGCTGTAATTTTATCTGTAATTTTAAGCGTGGCAGGCATTGCCGCATTTGCCGCGGACGGGGATTTGACTATAAAGCTGCAAATAGGAAATCCTGTAATGACAATAAACGGCGTGGAAAAACCGATTGATGAGGACGGCACGGTACCCGTTATGATAAACGACAGAACATTGCTGCCCGTCCGCGCGGTAGTCGAGGAAATCGGCGGTACTGTTGGGTGGGTGGACGAAACGCAAACGGCAATACTTACTTATGGAGATAAGGAAATCCGGTTGACGATTGACAGCCCCACGATGTATCTGAACGACGAGGCGCAAACGCTTGACGTCACGCCCGTTCTAATCAATGACCGCACCATGCTCCCGATTAGATTTATCGCGGAGAGCTTCGAGTTTGACGTGGCATGGAGCGAGGAAACACAGACTGTGACCATTACAAAAACGGCTGAAGCAGCCGAGCCGACAGCTGCTCCGACAGCGGCTCCGGCGGCAACAGCGGCGCCGACAGCTGCTCCGGCAGATAACGAAAAGCAGGAGAGCAAAGCGCTTGTCGCGTATTTCTCGGCTACAAATAATACCGAAGGTGTGGCAAAGCATATAGCGGAGGGAACAGGCGCGGATATTTATGAAATTCTGCCCGAAGTTCCGTACACCGCCGCCGATTTGGACTACAACTCGGACTGCCGCGCAAACCGCGAACAGAACGACGACTCGGCACGTCCGGCGATTTCGGGAACGGTTCCAAATATGGAGCAGTACGATACAATATTCTTAGGCTATCCTATTTGGTGGGGTAACGCGCCGAAGATTATATTTACCTTCCTTGAAAGCTATGATTTTTCGGGTAAGACAATTATTCCGTTCTGCACGTCGGGAAGCAGCCCGATAGGCTCTACCGCGGCCATGCAAAACGTAACGCAGGGCGCAAACTGGCTTGCCGGACAACGTTTTAGCGGCGGCGCGTCAAGCGATACGGTTATGGGATGGGTAGACAGTCTTGATTTGGATCTGTAAAGGAGATAACCGCGATGAAAAAAATATTTATGTTTCTTTTAAGCTCTATACTTTGCTTAAACTGCATTACAGCCTGCGCGGCGGAAAATGAAGATAGTTTTACGCTGATGCTGCAAATAGGAAATCCCGTAATGACGGTAAACGGCGTGGAAAAACCGATTGATGAGGACGGCACGGCGCCCGTTATGATAAACGACAGAACATTGCTGCCCGTCCGCGCGGTAGTCGAGGAAATCGGCGGTACTGTTGGATGGGTGGACGAAACGCAAACGGCTATACTTACTTATGGAGATAAGGAAATCCGATTGACGATTGACAGCCCTACGATGTATCTGAACGACGAGGCGCAAACGCTTGACGTCACGCCCGTTCTAATCAACGACCGCACCATGCTCCCGATTAGATTTATCGCGGAAAGCTTTGAGTTTGACGTGGCATGGAGCGAGGAAACGCAGACTGTTACCATTACCAAGGATGGTAATTCCGTAAAGGACCCTGTGCAAGTCAGCGACAGCCTTATTCTTATCGAAGGCGGCACATTCCAAATGGGTAGTCCCGAAGATGAGGCGGAGCGCGGCGCGGACGAGGTTATGCACAGCGTCACCGTTGACAGCTTCTATATTGACGACAAGGAATTGACGCAAAGTGAATATCAAGAGGTTATGGGCAGCAATCCGAGCGAACAAGTCGGCGATAATCTGCCGGTTGAGAATGTGACCTGGTATGACGCGATAGAATACTGCAACAAACGAAGCCGGGCGGAGGGCTTAACTCCGTGCTATACGGTTTCGGGCGATACGGTCACATGGGACAGGAGCGCGAACGGCTATCGTCTGCCGACGGAAGCCGAGTGGGAGTATGCCGCGAGAGCTAATACAACCACCCCGTTCAGCTTCGGCAGCTATGTTGAGGACTCACAGGCTAATTGCTACAACGCCTACGGCTATAACAACGACGCGAGCGGTAATTGGGTAAACGGCTATCTCAGTCATACCGTCGCGGTTGACAGCTACGACGCGAACAGCTATGGACTGTACAATATGCACGGCAATGTCGGCGAGTGGATTTGGGACTGGTACGGTGAATACCCCGGCGACGCGGTAAATCCGACGGGCTCGGAGCTGGGACATTACAAGGTTGTTCGCGGCGGCGGCTGGAACGATTTCCCCAAACACATCAGAAGCGCGTACAGGAGCGCGTATCCGGCTGACGCGCCGCTTTACAGCATAGGTATCCGCGTGGCGAGAAACGCGGCGGCGGGAAGCGGCAGCGTAAAGAGCGTTAATGCCGCAAAACCCAACGAGAAAGCGAACAAAACGCTTATCGTATACTTCTCGCAGACCGGCAACACCGACGGCTTAGCAAAGATAATAGAGGAAATTAGCGGCGCGGACATGTTCCGAATTGAGCGTAAAACTCCGTACTCGGCGGAAAGCAATTCACAGACGCTATACGCCGAGGCTCTAAACGAGCAGCGCGAAAACGCTATACCCGACTTAAAGATGTACCTTGAGGACGCTGGGCTTAATATTAACGATTACGACACGATATTGCTCGGCTACTGCAACTGGTGGGCGTCCATTCCCGCGCCTGTACGCAGCTTCCTGACGCACTATGACATGAGCGGCAAAACGATAATTCCGTTCTGCTCAATGGGCGGCGGACGCTTCGGTCAGACGATAAGCGCGGTCGCGAAGCTCTGCCCCGACAGCGCGATAAAAGAGGGACTTGACGTAACGTATGCATCGTATAACAGAGATGAAATAACCGCATGGCTTAAAGCGAGCGGCGTTATGGAATAACATTAAACAGCGCGGTTCGATTGAACCGCGCTGTTTAATCCATAATTTAACCCTCACTCAATACTTGCAAGCAGTCGCTTTACGCAGCCGTATGTTATATCATAGACCGTCATTTCGGGATAATTCATACCCGCTTCCTTCATAGCCCGCTGCTGCTTGTCGGTCACCACCGCGTACGGATATATCCCGAACATGAACGGGAAAAAGAGATATATAAACTCGTGAAGCTTCTCGTCCGTAAGCCGCGGGAAATACTTTTTCACAAATTTGCGAACCGTGTTTATCGAGCGTTTGTACGCGACCTTCATATCCGTCAGCCGCTCTAAGGAGCTGTTTTCCTCCATATCATAGTGGTTCATCGACAACAGTTTTAAAAGCTGCGGCCGCCGCTCCAGCGAACGGGCGAGCGCGCCGGCGAACTCGTCCTTGGTCATGGACTCGATCTCTTGCATCGTATTTTCCAGATCGTCGCACCAGAGGTTGTATTCACGCTCGATAAGCGCGAGGAATATTTCCTCCTTCGTCTGAAAATAATTATAGATTGAAGTGCGCGTAAACGAAGTTGCGCCGCCGATTTTCTTTATCGTTATTTCCTTAAAGCTCATGGTTTGGTACAGCTTCTCGCAGGCGTTGATGATTTCCTCTCTGCGCGCGTTTGTTAATTCGGGTGATCCCTTCGGCATAAATTTGTCTCCTTTAAGTGTAGTTTATCATTAGTGTAACACATTTCTGACATAATGTCAATATTTTTTTTGAAAAGCTATTGACAGTGTGTCAGCAATATGCTATAATATATAAAAATGACACAGCGTCAGAGAATATTAAAAGTTCGATTATTATTAGATTATGGAGGTAAAAACAATGAGCAAAATATTGGTAGCATATTTTTCGGCAAGCGGCACAACGGCGAGAGCCGCGAAAAATCTCTCGGACGCGGCGGGTGCGGATTTATATGAAATCACCCCCGCCCTCCCCTACACAAGCGCGGATTTGAATTGGCAAAATAAAAATTCGCGCAGCTCGGTCGAGATGAAGGATAAATCGAGCCGTCCCGCTCTTGCGGACACAAACGCGAATATCGGCGCGTATGACACAATTCTTTTGGGCTTTCCTATCTGGTGGTACGTCGCGCCGACGATAATAAACACATTTCTGGAAAGCTATGACTTTTCCGGAAAGAAAATTGTACTGTTCGCCACCTCCGGCGGCAGCGGTATCGGCGGCTGTGTCGATGCGCTGAAGGGTTCCGTTTCACCCGGCGCCCAAATAAAGGCGGGTAGGATGTTAAACGGCAAACTGTCACAAGACGAGCTTAAAAAGTGGGTGGAGACGTTATGAAAAAACACATTTTTATAATCGTAATGGCTGTTATCTGTCTTGGAATTTGCTCTTTTGGCGGAAGTCGCTCGATTGGCGGCGCTGTTACAGCTTTTACGGCGGATAATCAGTATAAAACGGATAATCCCGACGCTCCGGCTGTGTATATGACGACGGAAATTACGCCGGAAGCACTTGTGAAAATTTACGAGCGATTAGGCTTTAACGCCGAGAGCAGCGCGGCAGTTAAGATGTCCACCGGCGAATCCACTCCGCAGCCGCAGGCAAATATGACCTACGCGGACGGAGCGCTTACCATAAGTAATCTCGTAGGAGACGCGAAGCTCATTCACGCGTCATATACTAACGGCACGCTTTCCGGGCTTGAAATAACCGATGCGAAAAACAGTACAACAAATGTGGAAACAAGAAGCGGCGATAAGTTTATGCTTTGGAGCGCAATCGGTGAAATGATACCGATAAGTTCCGCGATTACCGTTGAAACGGGAACTATTACCGAACCCGAACCAACGCCCACACCCACACCTGAGCCGGAGAAAAGCAAAACGCTTGTCGCGTATTTCTCATGGACGAACCACACAGAGGAAATCGCAAATTACATTACGGAAATAACCGACGCGGATAAGTATGAAATTATTCCGAAAGAGCCATACGGACCGGAAAACAACAATTACTATGACCAAAGCACGCGCGCATATCAGGAGCAGTACGACGGCACCGCACGTCCCGAAATTGACGGAACCGTCAGCAATATGGAACAGTATGATATTGTATTCGTCGGCTATCCGATATGGTACGGAAAAGCGCCGAAAATCATATACACATTCCTTGAACAATATGACTTTGCCGGAAAGACTGTTATTCCGTTTTGCACATCCGCAAGCAGCGGCATCGGCTCAACATCGGAATTGCAGCGCTTGACGCATGACGCAAACTGGCTTGACGGCAAACGGTTTAATATCGGCGAGTCAAAGGACAGCGTTACCGCATGGGTAAACGGTCTCGGACTTGATTTCGGAGATAACGAGGAGGTTAATGGTATGGTACTTATAAATGGCGGCACATTCCGAATGGGAAATGCTTTTCAGGCATGGGTAAGTCATAGAAATTAAGCATTTGAAGTATTTAAAAAAAACTGATATAATATAAGTGTAATTGGACACGATAGCCCCAATTCATCATCGTATCATTTTAATTAAATATATAACAGAAGGGAGATGTCAATATGACAAAAGCAAAGAAAAGCATAGCCTTTATCACGGCTATGGCGGTGGTTTGCCTTGCGTTCGGACTGTTCGTGTGTCAGGTAAACAAACCGCAGGGCGAATCGGCTCTTGCGGCGAGCGCGGAGCAGATTTTAACTCTGCAAATTGGCAATCCGCAAATGACGGTGAACGGCGAGGCGCGGGAGATTGACCCCGGACGCGGAACCGCTCCGGTGCTCGTGGATGACGCAAGGACGCTTCTGCCCGTGCGAGCCGTTATCGAGGCGGTAGGCGGCACGGTCGAGTGGGATGAAGCAGCAAACACCGCTGTGCTGAAATACGGAAACGACGTGATCAGGCTGACGATTGACAGCACGACCGCGTATTTAAACGACGAGGCGCAGACGCTTGACGTCGCGCCGACCACAATCAACGACCGCACCATGCTGCCGATACGGTTTATAGCGGAGAACTTTAAATTTACGGTGGACTGGGACGATAATTCGCAAACGGTAACGATAACCGTTCCGGCAAAGGAGGATGAACCTATGGAAACGTCAAATGTGACGGCAGCGCCGACAACCGTCTCCGGCGGACAAACATCGGCCGCGCCCGTTGTTTATATGACAACGGAAATAACGCCGGAAGCGCTTGTGAAAATTTACGAGCAATTAGGCTTTAATGCCGAGGGCAACGTGGCGGTGAAGATGTCAACAGGCGAGCCGCCCAACAGCAACTATTTAAGACCGGAGCTAATAAAGGATTTGGTGCAGAAGGTCAACGGAACAATAGTAGAGTGCAACACCGCATACGGCGGTTCGAGAAGCGAAACCGCGGCTCATAAGCAGGTAGCGGAGGATCACGGATTTACCGCCATTGCGAACGTGGATATTATGGATGAGAACGGTTCAATGACTATTCCCGTTCCCGCTCCAAAAAGCGGAAGTTCGACGATAACCGAGGATTATGTCGGCGCGCATCTTGCAAATTACGATTCGCTTATCTCGCTTGCGCACTTCAAGGGACACGCTATGGCGGGCTACGGCGGCGCGATTAAGAATATGTCAATCGGTATCGGTTCTTCGGAAGGCAAGTCGTGGATTCACAGCGGCGGGACGACAAAATCGGGCTTCGGCGGCGACCAGAACGCGTTTCTTGAATCTATGGGCGACGCGACAAGCGCTGTTATAGATTATATGGACAACAAGGTTGTTTATATAAATGTGATGAACCGCCTGTCCGTTGACTGCGACTGTGACGGAAATCCGTCCGAGCCGGATATGCACGATATAGGCATACTCGCGTCATATGATCCTGTCGCGGTAGACCAGGCTTGCATTGATTTAATCTACGCGCAGAAGGACGGCGACGGCGCGTCGCTTGTAAACAGAATTGAGTCGAGAAACGGACTGCACACGCTCGAACACGCGGCCGAGATAGGCCTCGGCAGCAGAGAATATAACTTAGTAAGTATTGACGGTTGAAAGGAGTAGAATAAAATGGCTTGTTTTTTGGTACCGACAACGGAAGCAATCGTAACGACGATTGTAAAGAAATCTACGGATAAAAAGGAAACGCACAATCCTTTTATCAAAAGACTTAACTGGCTCAATAATATGCTTTGGGGCGGCTCTGCTCTCTTGGCATTCGAGCACGTTTGGCACGGAGAGGTTACGCCGTGGTTCCCGTTTTTGACAAATGCCGCAACGCCGGTCAGCACGGCGGCTATGCTTCGCGAAATGGCAACGTCCGGCGTGGGTATGGCGCTTTTGGTTACCGCGGTATGGGCGGGAATTGTCGCTGTGACAAACTCAATCGTAAAACGCCCGATAAGCGTAGAATTGCAAAGATAACTTTCTTCCCCATTTTTAGAAACGGCTTCGCCTAAGGCGCGGAGCCGTTTTAAGTAAAGGAGCGATAAAAATGCTTGATATACTCCATCGTGAATTTGTTTATATATGGTACTATTTTGAGGTGCAGCTACGGCAGATAGTATTTTACTGGGCGCTCGGTATAGTTATCGGCTCGGTAATATCCGTATTTGGCAAGCAAAAGATACACT
>CANRAG010000111.1 GCA_947628515.1 uncultured Clostridia bacterium
GCTCCGTTAGCGGATGAACTGTTTATTATAGATATTATGAGAGGCGGTATGAAGCAAAATGATGAACGCTTACGATAGTGATTATATATTTCATGCTCAAAGGAATTTCGGTCACATGATAGATTTTGCCGTGAACACCTGCGGTTATGACATTGACGAATTTTTTGATATGTTTTTGGCTTCAAACGTCTGCAAACAGTTTGAAAACGGCAATCCCGCATATATTGCGGGAAAAACGGGATGCGAGCTTGCGCGTCTTGTTGTTGCTGAAATCAGAGGAATAGAAATAGAAAACGAGGACGCGATGTACCTTGATAAATCACCTGAATTTTGGCTCGGCTGGGCGTTGTGCTATTATGTGTGGCTGAAAAACTATTCTTTCAAGTATGTCATCACCGCTGTTCCCGCAGGAGATATGATTGGAATGTATGACACAATGCATGAAGCCGATATAACAAAGTTTGTGTCTTCGCTTGGCGAAAGGCTTAAGACATTTTACAAAAAGTCTGCATTAACAAGACTGCGCGCTGCGGCGGGGATCTCGCAAATCGAGCTTGCCGAGCGTTCAGGTGTTAATATTCGCGCGATACAAAGCTATGAACAGAAAAAACGAGATATAAACAAGGCGCAGTTTCAGGTGGTGCTGAATTTAGCCGCCGCGCTTAATTGCGAGCCTGTTGAATTGTTGGAAAAACAATCGGAATAAGGTACACTGCCTCGCGCCGGAGAAAGGATATGGAATCACGAATAGACATACCATGAGCGTACAATGATAATATCTTATCCTCTAAGCCGTCTGCATTACGCTGATACTTACTAATGATTTTCGGTTCATACTCACCATTACGGTCACGAGGAACAGAGATTTCAACTTCACCGAGTTGCTCGTCCAATTCGCATTGAAGCACTTCGTTTAGCACATCTGCAAACATGGATTTTATACTATCCATAATGTCAGTAGTACTCGTGAATTTCTCGCTTTTCACATATTCTCGGAAGCGCCCCAAAAAGTCCCCTTTTTTGTTATCTTACCATATCCTTAACCGGCGTTTCGTCTATATTATACTTTCTCTCATACTCGCTGAAATACCTTGCGTAGTCCGCGTCCCGCACATTTAGCATACCCTTCAGGTATTCGCGTGACTGCGCCTCGCTCGCCTCCAGCTTTGTCATGGCCACCGCGATATTCGAGCAGTGCGCGCAAAGTCTTTCGATATTGGCGAGAATATCATTGAACGACGAGCCGTCCGCAAGCTCGCACTGACCTAAGCTGAGCCGCTTGACGTGATGCTGCTTAAGCTCGTCGCTAAGAACATTTACAAATTCGCGCAGCGGCTCGACCCGCTTAACCTTGTATATATTCTCCTCCACAAACGCGTCGATTATAAGATCCACCATCTCCACAATCGCGAGCTTAAGCGTTTTAAGCTCCTTCTGCGCCTGCTGCGAGAAGGTTATGCCCTGCTCGTGGAGATCCGCCGCGACAAACGCGATATTTAACGCGTAGTCGCTTAGCGACTCAAAATCGCTTATCGTGTACAGGAACTTTGTTACCTTTTGGCTCTGACCGGGCGTGAGCTTCCTCGTGGATAGCTGAATGAGATACGTGCCGAGCTTGTCCTCGTACTTATCGACCAGCGCCTCCGTCACCTTTATCTTATTGAACTTTTCCGTAGAGTAGTTGGTAAGCAGGCTCATTGCGCGTTTCACGGCCTTTCTCGACCGTTTAGCGACGTCGTTCATAACCTGCTGTATCTGCGGTATCGCAAGCGACGGATAGTTGAGAAAACGCTCGTCGAGCAGACTGAAATCCGCCTTGTCCTCCTCGTCCTCCGGCACATCCTTTATAATCTTAAACACCAGTTTTTCAAGCATTGACCTGCACGGCAGCAGAACCGCCACGGTCGCCGCTCTGAACAGTGTGTTCAAAAGCGCTATGCTCACCGGCGACATTGTCATACCGAGGAATTTGAAATTCACCACCGAATTTATTGAATAGAATATGACCGACCATATGAGCATTCCCAAAAAGTCGTTTAACAAATAAACGAGCGCGGTTCTTTTCGCGTCCTTATTTGTTCCTATCGCCGAGAGCAGCACGGGGCACGCCGCGCCGATACCGATACCCATGGTTAGCGGCAGCGCGGCCTCAAACGATATGCCGCCAGTAATCGACAGCGCCTGCAAAACGCCGACGGACGCCGACGCGCTTTGCAGCACGACCGTAAGTATAATACCCGCTATAATACCCAGCACGGGATTGCTGAACATCGTGACGGCGCTTATAAACGCCGGACTGTCCTTAAGCCCGCTGACCGACGCGCTCATCATCTGCATACCCGTCATAAGTATCGCAAAGCCCAGCATAATATCGCCGAGACTTCTGTAAACGCGCTTTTTCGAACACATTTTAATAACTATTCCGACAATGGCGAACAGCGCGGCTATGGACGCGCTCGAAAATATGCTTGCTATGCTGCTGCCGGAGCCGTCCAGATACGAAAGGCACAAAATCCAGCCGGTAATACTCGTGCCGATATTCGCGCCCATTATGATGCTTATCGCCTGCGCGACCTTCATCATTCCGGAGTTTACAAAACCTACAATCATAACCGTTGTAGCGCCGGACGACTGTATTATGGCCGTCACCACAGTTCCCAGCAGCAGCCCCTTTGCCGGAGTGCTTGTAAGCTTGTACAGTATGTTTTCCATCTTGTTACCGGCGACCTTTTTTAAGCTGTCGCCCATCATGGACATACCGTAGAGGAACAGAGCAACGCCGCATAACAGACTTAAAATATCCGATAAAGACATAAAATATCCTCCATTAAGCGGTTATACATATAACCGTTGCGGTATTTGGCAAAACCGCCGGTTAACCTCAATCGTATCTATTATAACATACAAAAGCTCAAAAAGCTATAAGAAAATCGAATTTTATGTGTAAAATTTAATTTTTGTTTAAAATTAATATCAGCGCCGCGCGGTTAGTTACATATTTCTGCTAAAAACCCGAAAAAAAGCGGGCAGCGCGCCGCTTTTTTCGGGTTATTTGTTACAGCTCGCTAACCGGCTAAGTTAAAGAATACCGAGCGTCAGGTTTCGGGCATTGACACAAACGTTAAATAACGCGCAGTAACTAATAGTAACGGTTATTTAATATCGTTGAGTGAAATCGTATTCAGCTTGTCGAGCGTGAAGCTGTGTTCCATAACGTTGACGAGCGCGCCGAAGGTATCGAGGCTTGTCATAATCGTTATATCGCTCTCTATCGCCGCGCGGCGTATCTTAAAGCTGTCGGAGTTAACGTCATTGGTCTTTGACGGAATATCTATAATCATATCCACCGTGCCCGAGCGCAGCAGGTCGAGCAGGTTCGGCGTCCCTTCCGAAATCTTCTTTTCAAGCGTGCACGGAATACCGTTTTCGCGCAGGAACCTTGCCGTTCCCGAAGTCGCGACGAACTTGCAGCCCTGAGCAAAACAGCGCTTGGCGTAGGGCAGAAAGTCCTCTTTGTCTATATCCCGTATCGTCGCGAGAATGGTCGAGCCGGCATGGGGTATGGTTGTCTTTGCCGCCATGAACCCCTTGTACATTGCCTCCTCGAAGCTGTAGCCGACGCCCAGCACCTCGCCTGTCGAGCGCATTTCCGGCCCGAGCGTGACCTCCACCTGCGGCAGTTTTTCCGTTGAGAATATCGGCACCTTGACCGCCACCGTGTTCGTAACCGGCGCTATACCGGTCTTATACCCCATATCCTTTAGCGTCTCGCCGAGCATAATTCTTGTCGCCACGTCTATGACCGGCACATTTGTAACCTTTGTTATATACGGAACCGTTCTTGACGAGCGCGGATTAACCTCTATAATATACAGCTCGTCGCGGTATTCGATAAACTGAATATTAATCATGCCTATAACCTTTAGTTCCAGCGCTATTCTGTAAGTAACGTCCTCAATCTTCTTAATAATATGCTCCGGTATATGCTGCGGCGGATAGATTGAAACGGAGTCGCCGCTGTGTATTCCCGCTCGCTCCAAATGCTCCATAATTCCGGGAATGAGCACATCCGTGCCGTCGCATATCGCGTCCACCTCAATTTCGCGTCCGCCCAGATACCGGTCTATGAGCACGGGATTTTTCGGATCCTTCCTAAACGCGTCCTCCAAATACCTGACGAGACTTGTCTCGTTCCGTGTAATCTCCATACCCTGACCGCCCAGAACGTATGAGGGGCGAACAAGCAGCGGATATTCAAGCTCGCCGGCGACCTTCACTCCCTCGTCCACCGACCAGACGGCTTTGCCCTTTGGTCGCTTGATATCGAGCTTTTCGAGCATATCGTCAAATTTCTCCCTGTCCTCCGCCTCGTCGATGTACTTCGGCTGTGTGCCCAGAACCGGAACATTCATCTCCGCGAGGAAGTTCGCGAGCTTTATCGCGGTCTGACCTCCGAACTGCAATATAACTCCGTCCGGCTTTTCAAGGCATATTATGTTGTAAACGTCCTCCTCCGTAAGCGGTTCGAAATACAGCTTGTCCGATGTGTCAAAATCGGTCGAAACGGTTTCGGGGTTGTTGTTTATTATAATCGTCTCCACGCCCGCTTTTTCAAGCGACATGATACTGTGTACCGAGCAGTAGTCGAACTCTATACCCTGACCTATTCTTATCGGCCCCGAACCGATAACTATGATCTTCCTCCTGTCCGAGCGGAAGCTTTCGGTTATCTCGTCATATGTCGAGTAGTAGTAGGGCGAAACCGCCTCGAACTCTCCCGCGCAGGTATCGACCATCTTATATACCGGCTTTATATTAAATTCCGCGCGTTTTAAATACACCTCGTTCACATGGCAGCCCATGAGCTGACTCATGCCCCTGTCCGCGAAGCCGAGCTTCTTATATCTTCGCATCGTGTCCGCGTCAATGGTATCTATCGTGTACTTCTTTAATTCCTCCTCCGCCGTGACAATGTTCTGGATATGCTTTAAGAAGAACATATCTATACCGGTGATTTCATGAATCATCTCTATGTTATACCTGCGCCGTATAAGCTCCGCGAGGTCGAATAATCTTTCGTCGTCCGGCACCTGCACCCTTGCCCGCAGCTCCTTTATGGACCGCTTCTTTGACGACTCCCGCTCTAACGTGTACTGGTTTATTTCCAGTGAGCGTATTCCCTTTAACAGCGACGCCTCAAAGCTGTTTCCTATCGCCATTATCTCGCCCGTGGCCATCATCTTTGTGCCCAGCCTGCGCCGCGCTCCGAAAAACTTGTCAAACGGCCATTTCGGAATTTTCGTGACCACATAGTCTATTGTCGGCTCGAAGCATGCGTAAGTCTTGCCCGTGACCGCGTTTTTGATCTCGTCGAGGTTATACCCGAGCGCGATTTTTGCCGCGATTTTAGCTATCGGGTAGCCCGTCGCCTTTGAGGCGAGCGCCGAGGAGCGGCTTACTCGCGGATTTATCTCTATTACCGCGTATTCAAAGCTTGCGGGATTTAGCGCGAACTGCACATTGCATCCGCCCTTTATCTCGATTGAGTTGATTATGTCTATCGCCGCCTTGCGCAGCATCTGAAATTCCTTATCCGCGAGCGTCAGCGTCGGAGCAACTACTATGGAGTCGCCCGTGTGCACGCCCACCGGGTCGATATTCTCCATGGGGCATACCGTTATACAATTTCCCGCGCCGTCGCGCATGACCTCAAACTCAATCTCCTTCCAGCCCGCTATCGACTTTTCGAGCAGAACCTGTCCCACGCGCGATAGGTGCAGTCCCTGCGCGAGTATTGTTTCGAGCTGTTCGGGCGTTTCGGCTATGCCGCCGCCCGTGCCGCCGAGCGTGTATGCCGGCCTGATGATAACCGGATAACCTATCTCCTGCGCGAACGCGCGGCCGTCCTCCATATTCGTAACTATCTCCGACGGTGCGACCGGCTGATTGGTTCTCTCCATGAGCCGCTTGAACGAGTCCCTGTCCTCGCCCTCCTTAATCGACTCTATCGACGTGCCTATCACCCTTACGCCGTATTTCTCAAATATCCCTTTGTCATAAAGCTCGCAGGCGAGGTTAAGCCCTGTCTGTCCGCCCATTCCGGCTATGCACGAATCCGGCCTTTCCCGCGCTATTATCTTTTCTATATACTCCGCCGTAAGCGGTTCTATATATGTGTCGCTTGCAATGTCGCGGTCGGTCATGATGGTGGCGGGGTTAGAGTTTACCAGAACCACCTCTATGCCCTCCTCCTCGATTGCGCGGCAAGCCTGCGTTCCGGAGTAGTCAAATTCGGCGGCCTGACCTATAACTATAGGTCCCGAACCGATAACAAGTACCTTCTTAATAGATTTATCCAACGGCATATCCCGGCACCTCCTTTAAAAATCTGTCAAAAAGCCAGCCCGAATCGAGCGGCCCCGGCGAAGCTTCGGGGTGGAACTGCACGCTCGCAATCGGCAGCGTCCGGTGTTTTATGCCTTCGCAGGTCCCGTCGTTTACGTTTGTGAACCATTCCTCGACGTCCTCCGGATAATCGGTAAGTATATAGTTATGGTTCTGACTGGTGATGTAGCACATGCCCGTCTCTGCGTACTTAACCGGATGATTTCCGCCGTGGTGTCCGAACTTTAGCTTTTTGGTTTTGCATCCGAGCGCAAGCCCTATGATCTGGTGCCCCATGCATATTCCGCATATGGGCAGCTTCCCGATAAGCTCCCGTACCGTTTCGACCGTCCCGGGCGCGTCGAGCGGGTCGCCCGGCCCATTTGATAAAAACACCATATCCGGCCGCGCGTTTAGAATATCCCGCGCCGCCGCGTCCGCGCGGAACACCGTTAGCTTGCAGCCGCGTTTTCTGAGGTCGCGCAGTATCCCGTCCTTTGCGCCCATATCTATAAATGCGATATGCGGCGCGCCGTTCGGGTTTATAACATACCCCGCGTCGGTGGTTGTTTCGAGTATCACGCGGCTGTTATCGAGCGTGTCCATAAGCGCCTTAACCTCGTCGTCTGACGGCTCGCCCCGCATTATAACCGCTCTCATGCATCCGTAGTCGCGTATTATCCTCGTAAGCGCGCGTGTGTCAACGCCCTCAAGCCCCACGACGCCCTCCTCCGCCAGGAAATCGCAAAGGTTGATTTCGTTGCGGAAATTGGACGGATAATCGCATTTCTCGCGCACCACAAACGCCTTCAGGTTTGCGCGCTTAGCCTCGCTGTCGTCAAGGTTTATGCCGTAATTGCCTATGAGCGGAAACGTCATTGTGACGATCTGTCCGGCATAGGACGGATCCGTGAGCGTTTCCTGATAGCCCGTCATATTGGTGGTAAAAACGATCTCACCGGCGACATCCTTAATATCGCCGAACATCTCGCCGGTAAACCTGACGCCGTTTTCCAAAACCAGCTGTCCTTTCATGATATAAAAGACCTCCTCCTTACTTACATAAATATATAGCGAAAAACTCTCAAAAAAAAACAATGATTATAAAAATCATTGTCTGACCTGATAACTAAAAGAAAAAGGAAAACGTGTCCCGGATACATATTCTGTTTTGACGCTCTGTGTAAAACACTTAGCCATGCCGCCGTTACCCCTTTCTCAATCCACATTATTTTAGCACCTTTCGATTGATTTGTCAATATAAAAAAATAAATTTTTATATTTTGGTTGTATAGAAGTCAATGATGTGAGACACTTTTCTTAAAAGAAGATTATGCTCCCTCTCGTCAAGGTGGAGCGGTGGA
>CANRAG010000112.1 GCA_947628515.1 uncultured Clostridia bacterium
TCCAGAAAGTCAAATCTGCATTTTTCGGTAAGCAGCTCGCCGCGGCTTGTTTCCTTCAGCATAAATATAGAATGACACGCCTCACAGTCAAACATATTATAATCGAGAATATTTATGGATATTGTCTGCTTTAAATCCTTATACGATTGCCCCTCCTGCAAGTCTTTCGCGTACAGCTTCGACCAGTAGAACAGTACCCGCTCACGAAAATCACTTAGCTTTCTGACCTGCATTTCGACATTGATCTTTCTGTCTCTCAGCTCCATTGCTATATCCAGTCTTGAATATTTCTGTTCAACCGACTCCGGCAGCATCTCACTGTTAACGACATGAAGCTCCTTTATATCGTCATTTTCAATATCGAGCACCGACGCGATAAAATCCGTAAGAATATCCTTGTTGTCCGCCGCACTAAATAACATCTTAAATACCACATCGGTCTTTGGTGATAACAATTCCATAAAACATATCCTCCTTAAGTCTTTACAACTATATTATACCTTACCGGCCGCGTTTAGTCAATATCTTTTTAGTGAATACTCGCATTAGGTAAACAATATTTCATCAGTTGGCTGAAGTTTCGTTTATCGGTCACAAGCGATACATCGGCTGTGAACACGCGGGGGGGACGGAGATGTTGTGTTCAAATCCGACAGCTATAATAGCTTGCACTAAACGGCTGATTCCGCTATGGTTTCAGCCGTTTTTCGTATGACGGTCACACACAAAAAGGGACGCGACGTGCGCGTCCCCTTAAAATTAACATTATTCGGGCAAATCATACCGTGCCGCGAGCGCCGCCGGCTTCATTCCCGACAGGCTGCTCCATATCATTGCTTTGACATATTTCGGCTTTTTGCCTCTTACCGACATATATACATTGTTATTACCCGACGCTTGAACATCATTCGTTTTCACGCCGAGCAGCGAGCCGTCCTCGGCGTACGCCGCGATAATCAGCTTTTCCGTTTCTCCCTTGGCAAGGCAGGCTGATGTGTCAACCGTTACCTCCACATTGCCGCGCACGCTGTATTCGTCGCTGTGATCGGTGTACTGTGCGCTTGTGATTACCGGCTCGGCGAGATCACGAACGTAAACGTTCAGCTTAGCCGGCATAACCGCTCCCGCAGCCATGACCGTTACCGTAGCAGTACCTTCGCCGACAGCCGTTACCGTGCCGCCGTCCGCGGTCACAACGCTTTCGTCGCTCGACAGCGTGTAAATGTCCGCCGATGTTCCGACAGGATAGAAGTTCGCGCTTATTTTGTAGCTTTCGCCCGGGTTTAACACTATGTTCTTTTCGTCAAGGCTTACCCGAGTAACGCTCTGCGGCTTAATCCTGTATGTATCGGTCTCCTCATTTTCTCCATATTTTACCGACGCTTTTATCGCGAAGCTGTCATAATTATCGGCGAATGTATAGTATTTCTCGTCAAGCTCTATTTTAACCCTTTTCGTTTCGCCCGCCGCGATAGAGTCTATCGTCTCCGAATAAATTGCTTCGCCGTTTTCGCCCGTTACGGTGAGAATCGCGTTTGACACGTCCTCGCAGCTTACGTTTTCAATTACCGCCTGCGCGTATCCGTTTCCGAAAATCTGATCTCCCTGAAGCCCGACGCTTAATTTCGCGTCACCGACCGTAGTCTGCGCGCTGTTGTTGCCGGTGTCCGCGTCCGCCAAATCAGGCACGCTCACGCTCGCGGTTATTGTTCCTCCCGTGAAATTATCGGGTATAGGCGCTGATATATTTATGCTTGTAGTTTTGCCCGCGATAAGATTTACATCCTTTTCGCCCTCGTACAAAACCGTATCTCCGCTTTTGAGGGTTACCTGCGCCGTTTTAATATCGCTTTTTGTGTTGTTTGCGACGTCAACCACAAACCGCGCGTTCCTGCCGCGCACCACGTCGCCGTCGGGGTAAACGGTTATCGTTTCAATATCCTCTATCGGCTCGGCTTTGGTATGTACAAGTCTTACGCTGTCCGTGAGATTATCGCCGTCAACATTGATTTTCGCGAGAGCGGCGCTCAAAACTATGTTTCCGTCTTCGTCGAGATACGCGTCCCACGAGCGAATCTTCTCGTCAAAATCCGTGATTTTAACCGGATTTGTCCACTTGCTATTATCGTGATACGACGCGTACAGATTTGACGTGAACCCGTCCTGCACCTCGTACACAGCCGCGCCGATATTTCCGCGGCTGTCCGTAATATACGCGATGCTTTCTCCGCCGGGCGAGCATTGCGTTATCGGCTGCGAGCCGTACGCGTCCGCGGTTTTTAAAACTCCGTCCTCGGTAAACGCGAACCCGCTGCCGGTATATTGCAGACCGCTTAAAACAGTGCTGCCGCCATACGATTTATCGCTTACATAAAATCTGTTTTCCGGCGTCGTCACGTCTCCGTCAACGTCCGCGATATACGCGACGTTTCCGTCCTTGTCAACCGCGCTGCCGTACAGAAGCTGTATGCCGTCATATATCACTTCCGCGTTTTCAGGCTCGCCGGACGCGTTAATACGCACGCGGTAAATGCTTTCCGTGGTATCGTCAACACCCGGCATCGTGCTGTTTAAGTTATTCTGTGTCCAGATTATATACGATCCGTTTATCCTGGGGCTGTATTCGTAATCTGAATTTCCGCTCGTAACCGATACGGGCTCGCTCCAATTCTCACCGTCAAATTTCGCGTATGAAATTTCGACGCTGTTCGCCATGTCCTCGAGCGACGCAGTATCCTCGAGCTGCGCGTTCGTGTCCTGCCATACTATCACCGCTTCATTGCCGTTTGCTCTCAAATCAAAATCAAAGTCGGCGGTGCCGTCATTTTCAATTTGCTTTGTCTCGCTCCATGTACCGTTTTCGAGGATACGATAGAACAGTACCGTTCGGTTTGCGTCGCTTCTTTCGGGATCGTCGTCGAGCCATACCATAAGCTCGCGCCCGTCGCCGAGCAGAACCGATTTAACCGTACTGTAGGTGTATATATTCTGCTTTAGCGTATCCGCGTCAGCCGCCGCGAGCGTCGGAGCGTTTAAGTAATCGCGGCTTATCGGAGTAAAGTCGCTTTCATCTATCGACATAAGCTCCAACTCGCCCGGCGGATACATCTGCCATTTGATAAACGTGTGACTGTATTTCATTTCAAATGCCAGCACTTTCAGCATAAAGTAATAATCTGCCGACAATTCCGCCTCAAAGCTGTTTTTCATGGTGTCGAACGGTAAGGAAACCTCTGTGTGTATTTTTCCGCTTAAGCCCGTTTCAACCGCGAGAAGGAGACCCACTCCGATCGACGGCGACACGTCAAACGAGATTTTTGACGTCACTTTCAGCGCAGGATCGACAATAGTCGCGCTGTCAAGGCTGAGCTTCAATTCCGACTCCAAGCTTCCCGACAGCGAATACGACAGGTACACATACGGCGCGGGTGGCAGCGGATACGCACCGCTCATGCTGACGGAAGCCGCCGTGACGATACCTCCGTTTGTAAGAACCATATCGCCGTTATCGCTCAGCTTCAGCTCCATAAAGCCGCTTATGGCAACCGATGCTCCCCAACCCAAATTCTTCTTTTGAGGAGTATTATACTTCTCAAACTCTTTTTCGTTAAGCTGGTTGTTGTTCAGCTTTTCCCAAAATTCCTTGGCTTCCCGGTATTTTTTCGCGAATGCCGGAGTATAATCACCGTCTTTGACCTCTTGAAGGTCCTTTTCCGAGCCGCCGAGAATTACGCGCCATGATTTTTCGTCCGGGTCGTACGCCATTCTTACGGCGTCGAGCAAATTGACGTCGATAGCGCCGGGAAGCTCAAACGCGGGATATTTTTTGCCTTTTATTTCAATTTGCGGTCCCTTTACGGTGTCCCCGCCCGGACTTCCGAAATTGAAGTCGTCCTTATCAAGACTCAGCGGGCTTACGCGTATAACGTTCATTTGATTGGGAATCGGATAGAAATTCGCCTGCGTATAAATCACATCGCCGCCCGCCTCGATCCTCAGTCCGCCCATGCGGGACGCGCCCTTAAGCGTAACCACGCCGTTATCGTCCGTAACATACTCGTTGCCGTCCACAATGACCGTCATGCCGGAAAGCGGCGCTCCGCTTGCTTCATCCAGGACCTGAACGCTGTATGACGCGGGAGCGAGTGACGGAGTGGGAGCCGGAGCAATCGTAGGCTCGGGCTCATCGGGCTCCGGCGGAACCTCGGATCCCATATCCATGTCGTCGTTGTATTTTAAGTCATTCTCCCTGTAAAAATAATGCGGATAGGCTCCGCTGTAAGAACTATAGGAGTAGCAATGTATATAGCTGTAGTTATAATAATGCGGGGAAATTCTTGTCGCGCCGCAATAGCCGCATTTATAGTATCCCTGATAAGGAGAGGAAGCGCTGACGGTAAGCGTCGGCGAATTCGGCGGGCTTTCGGTAATCGTTCCGCTGATATAGCCGTTGCCCTTGATTCCGCCTGCATCACCATTTAAAGCGGTTACATTACCGATTAATATATTACCGTCGCCGTTGATTCCGCCTGCACTACCATTTGATGCGGTTACATTACCGATCATGGTATTACCGTTGCCGCTGATTCCGTTTGCAGTACCATTTGATACGGTTATGTTGCCTTGTATTATATTATTATTACTGTCGGATATTCCGTATACTCGACCATTTCCCGAATGTATATCGCCGATTATCGTATTATTCCCGCCGCCGGATATTCCTTTTACCTCACCATTTTCCGCATACACATCGCCGCTTATCGTACTATTCTCGCCTCGAAATATTCCGTATACCTCACCGTTTTCCGCATACACATCGCCGTTTATCGTATTATTCTCGCCGTAATATATTCCGAATACAGTATACTGTCCCGGATGCACACTATACACATCGCCGTTTATCGTATTATTCTCGCCGTAACTTATTGCATTTACACCACCATACTCCGTATACACATTGCCGGTTAATGTGTTGCCGCTGCCGCTTCCTATTCCGCGTACAACACCTTTTTCCGAATATACATCGCCGATTAAGACACTATCGTCGCTCGAAGCTATTCCGCCTGCACCGGAATAGCTGCCATCGCCGGACATACCGCTAACAGTAACATTGCCTTCAAAATAATTATTATTTCCGCCGCTTATTCCGTATGCGTATGAATTACCGGTGACATTACCATAATTAGAGCAGCCCGTGGAACCTGATATGCCGCAGCCTTCCGCATAAACTATTGATCCGTCTTTAGCTGTCTCGGCTTTAGAGATAGCGGAAATTTCGCCGCGATTCACGCAGTTTGAGCAACAATCAAGTCCTGCCGCGTCACCTTTGAATGACTCAACGGTTATGTCGCCGCGATTCACGCAGTTTGAGCAATATAAAAGTCCTACCGCGTTACAATCGTATAACTCAACGGTTATATCGACATCGCTTTCACAATTATTTCCACTCTGCAATCCAAAGCATTCAATATATCCTAAATCTTCTTCCCTATCATACGGCACATCCGAGCGTACTTCTATTTTTCCGGAGACTTTACAGCCGTCGCAGTAAATATCATTTACACTTCCGAGTCCTTTTACTTCAATATAACCGGGTTGCCGTTTTGTAATATTAATATTAATATCCGCAAGATTCAAATCCATTACATAAGTATTCAGAGAGTTTTTCTCATCATAATAAGGAAGATGCCCTGCCAAAAATCCGATGCTTCGAAAGCTTTCACTACCTTCCAGTTCCGGCGCAACTGTAATCGGAAATCCGTTCTCGCTTGTGATAGTAAGCCCGCTTATGGTATGCCCCGCGCCGTTAAACGTCGCGTTTGTCAGCATGAGCGGCTTCCATTCTATGCCGGCTATGCTTATGTCGTTTTTAAGCTCGTAATAGCCGCCGTCGTGACCGTCTATCGCGAGCAGGTCCTCAGCGTCCTCTATGTAAACGACCTCGCTGTAGCTGCCTTCCGACGCGAGCGAGATTTCGCCCGTCTTCGCCGGGATCGGCGGACGTGTCGGGAACGGTTTGTTCGGGGCATATTCGGGTAAACCCAAAAGCTCCCGCGTGCGTTTTTTCTCCGCCTCAAACTCTTTTCTTGCCGCTTCCTCTTCGGCTCTGCGCGTTTCTTCCTCGGCAAGGCGCGCTTCCTCTTCCGCTCTGCGCGTTTCCTCCCCGGCAAGAATTTCCGCGCCGTCATTTTCCGCGCCGTCATTGTCCGCCGCGATTACCGGCACAGCCGAAGCAATCATCGCCGCCGCGATAAGCGTGCTGATAAGCTTTTTTACCGTCTTTCCCATCGTTCGCTCTCCTTTCGTTTTGCGCATGATAAAATGCGAGGCTCATTGCAAAGCCGCGCGCTAAATAACACAGCCTTGATTCGAATGCAGCTACACATCTCGGTCATTATTTACAATCATATCTGAATGTTCCCTGCGGTTTCCCACTCCTCTATTCTACCATACTTTAATTACTAATGCAACGTATTTTTTCAAACATCGGCAAATCCCGCAATTTTTTAATACGTTTTTACCGTTTTCCGTTGGGATTAAACGGCATATCGTCTACATTGCTACCGTTGCAATCCGTTACGCCCGTTACATACAGCTCCGATATGTCGAGGCCTCCATTCATCTTAACCCATCCGCCCGGCACGTCAACGTCCGCCATTTTAGTGTTTATAAAAGCGGCTCTTGTACATTCTCCGCCCCAGTTTCGACCCCAATGTCCGGGCGTGAATTTATTGTCCGGATAGTATTTTGAATTGGTTATCACGCAATTTTTGAAAACATGTCCCGCACTGCTTTTGTCCGGATTTTTGTTCGCGGAGATATAGCCTCCCGACGCCGTATCCGAATACCCGTGCCACGCGAGCGTGCAGTCCTCAAACACGACGTCCCCGCCGCCGAATACATAGTCCACATTCCCCTCTATGTAGCAATTTTTTACGCTCGCTTTGCAGTTGGTATAAAATGTGTCCTGCGACGATATAAAGTCACAGTTATACAGCTCGCAGTGATCGCCCGTTACGGCAATTGCCGCCGCGCGCTCGGTCGCCGCCTTTAACATGACGTCATAGCCGCGCGTATCCCGCGCCTGCTTGCCGTTCGTGTCGGGATATTCGTAGCTTTTGGCCGGCTCGCAGCCGTCGTCAAATTCCGCTTCCGTAAGCTCGCAGTTAAAAGAGTTTTTAACTATAATATCCGAAACCTTAACATGCTCCGCCGTTATCCGACACGACGGTCCCCACTCGGCAACGGGGCCTTTTTTGGTCTTTGCCACAGCATAATCCTCGTCATAGTATTTATCGGCTGCCGCGCTGTAATAGAGATATGCAATGGCGTAATAGAAGCTTATAACGGGTCGGTGTTCCGGCTCCGCCGCCTTAAGGGTTATATACGGAATGTCCAACAGCACCTGCTCGGTATATGTGCCCGCCGACACCTCTATCGTTACACGGCCTGCCTCGCCGCGATCGCGCCGCATAGCCCGCACGGCGGCTACAGCGTCGTTTATGCGCGAAAATTCCTTGCCCTCGCCTACTTCAATTACGGGAATATATTCCGATTTTCTTATATTCTCTTTTATAAGAATATTTTTAAACGGCCGCGTATCGCCCGCCTCCAACTCGTATAGCGTTGATAAGGCGGAGAGAGAATAGCCGTCGATCTC
>CANRAG010000113.1 GCA_947628515.1 uncultured Clostridia bacterium
ATTTCTAAAATTATGCTCGACTGTCTCCTTGAACCTATGCATATTTTAAATATTATGAATGAAAATTGATTTCCGTGGCTTGCCTTTTCGTAAACAATCCGATTTATTTTACCCACGTCTCACCGCTTGTCTTGCTGACCGCCATGTGTGTATTTGCCGCTTCGGTTATCTCGTAATAAGCCCAGTAGCCTTTATCGGTCAGATCAGTAAACCTGTTCAGCGTTGAAAGATTTTTATCGACGTACTCCGTATCGGCTTCGCGGTCTGTCACACGGTTTACTATCGTTACAACCTCGGCACGGGTAATGTTGTTGTCGGGCTTAAATGTGCTGTCAGCATAACCCTTAATCCAACCCATAGCAATCGCGTTGCAGATGTTCTCCGAAGCCCAATGTGACGACGGAACATCGGCAAAGATATTCTTCGCTGACGTTTTAACCGTATCAAACATACCGTAGAACCGCATACACATTGTAACAAACTCGGCTCGCGTGATCTGCTCATCGGGTCTGAACGTACCGTCAGAATATCCATCTATGACATCATACTTTTCAAGATACGATACATACTTACTGTACCACATTTTTGTATCTATATCCTTAAACGATGATTTGGTACTCGATATGTTCTCGCCTTTGCGGTCGGCAATATTTCTTGCAAAAATAGCCGCGGCTTCGGCTCTTGTCATATTGCCCTCCGGTCGGAATGTACCATCGTTGTAACCCTCTACATATGCTTCGTGCTCAACCGCCGGAAGCACGAGTTTGCCGTTTGCGTCGGTTTTACCCTCTGACGTTTTACCGGTATTGTCTTTTAAAGTTACATCAATATTGGGAGCAACTTTGCCGCTCCTGTCGGTGACAAGAATTGTGTAATAGTTATCGCCGTCGAGCGTCTTGCCGTTTGGCAGTGTGAGTGTAATCTTACCGTCCTTGACGGATTTTATAACGCTTACGGCCTTACCGTCCTTGTCTGTAACTTTCACGTTATAGGTGGTAGTAACCGATGAGCCGCCACCACCGCCACCGCCGCCTGACGAGCCGCCGCTGCTTGAGCCGCCGCCACCGCCGCTTGATGTCTTAACGGGGAGCGTTACCTTACCGTTTGAATTGGTAGTGCCGCTCTTTGATGTGGTCGCATCGTTAATAGTGACGGACATTCCCTGTACGGGCTTATCGTCCTTGTCGGTCACGGTCACGGTTGTTTGATTGGAAGTAGTTAGCGTATATCCGTCCGGCAGCTTAACGCATATTTTGCCGTCCGCGATTTCCACAAAAGCGTTGGCGATAATACCGTTCGTATTCTCCACCAAAACCTTGTAGATGTTTGTGACATCTTCACCCTGCGTGTCGGGCGTACCGTCGCCGTCCGTGTCTATATTATCGCCGGGCTTCGTTTCGGTCACATCGGAATTACCCTTATCGTCCGTCATATCCTGTGAAAGCGGAGGTACTACGACAACGCCGTTTTTATCGGTATTATCCGTTCTGTCTCCGCCGTTATTGTCCTTGACGTTTACGGACATATCCTTAACAGGCGCGTTATCCTTATCGGCTACTGTTACCGTCGTTCTGTCGGCATAGTCGATAACCGTTCCGTCGGGCAGCGTAACGGTGATTTTCCCGTCAGCGATTTTAACTTCCGCACCCTCAATATTGCCCTTTGTTTCAGTCGAAACATTTACATTGTACATATTGCCGTTTTCGTCCTTAATCTGTGCGTTGCCGTTCACATCGGTAATATCCGTATCGGAAACGGGTACGATTGCAATTCCCACTCTGTTGGTAATATCGGAAGCCGCTCCGCCGTTCGTGTCACTTACGCTTACCGTGATACCCTTTACGGGCGAGCCGTCATTTTCGTTGATAACTCTGATATTCACCTTGTTTTCGGGATTGAGTGTCCTGTTTTCGGGCAGTTCGATTTCAAGGTTTCCGTCATCCTGCAATTTTACAAGTCCAAACTCCGTTATAGCTCCGTCATTATCCCATACGAAAACGCGGTATTTGTAATTCTTGTTCTGTACAACCGCGCCGTCGCCCATATCGGGAGTGTGAGTAGGCTCGCTCGGCTTCTCCGTAGGCTTTGCTGTTTCGCTCGGCTTTTCTAAGGGAATGGTTGTCTGTGTCGGATCCGTTGGCTTTACCGTTTCGCCAGGCTTCGGCGTTTCTGTCGGTTTCTCCGTGGGCTTTGCCGTTTCACTCGGTTTTTCCGTAGGAGTAGGCTTCTGCGTCGGCTCCGACGGCTTTTCAGTCGGTTTTGCCGTTTCACTCGGCTTTTCCGTTACATCAGGCTTTGGTGTGGTACTTACGCCGGGTAACGGTGTAGCTTCCGCATCGGGGTCGGGCGTAGGCGTAGGTTTTGCAAGAGGCGCTTCACTGAGCGGAGGAACAACCACAATGCCGTCCTCATCTGTAAGCTCCGTGCGTAAGCCGCTGCCGTCTTTGTGGTAGACGCTGACCTTCCAATTCTCGACGGGCGTTCCGTCAGAACGCATTACCTTAACTGTGGTACGATTGTAGTAGTCAATCACTTTGCCTTCCGGCAAGCATACAAGCACGGAGTTGTCCTTTGCGATAAGCGTTACAAGCGCGTCCTTAATAAGTCCGTTTTCATCACTTACGGTTACAATGTAATCGTAAACCTTCTCGCCGTCTTTATCTCCGACCTCGCCGTTGCCGTTGTCGTCGGTAATATCGGTGTTGCTTACGGGGAGCGTTATCTGTCCCTTGATATTGGTATAGCCGTTCTCGACAAAATCACCGTCACCGATAAGCTGAACGCGCAGACCGTTCACAGGCTCGCCCTTTTCCGTAACAACTGTAACAGTCACGCGATTATCCTTGTCAAACGGCGTACCGTCGGGGAGCTTTACATTGATAGAATAATTATCGCCTACGGTTACACCGCAGTCCGTGATAAGCTCGCCGTTCCGGTCAGTTACCACAACAACATAGGTGTTATCCTTATCCGCAACCGTACCATTGCTGTCACCTGTTGAGGAATTGGCATTAGGCACCTTAAGTTGACCGTTCGCGTCTGTTTTGCCCGTCGCGGCATTGTTAGAGGTGTCGGCAACAAATATGCTGATACCCTCGGCGGGCTGCTGTGTTTCACTGTTCGTTACCGTAATTGTGGTAATATCATCTGCCGAAAGCAAGCGTTCGTCAGGCAGCTTGATTGTGATGTTATCGTTTTTGTCAATGGAAATCTCGCTGTTGAAAATCGGCTTGTTATCCTTATCAGTTATGAGGATAGAATAATCGCCAACCTTTGACTTTCCGTCCTCATCGGAATTGTCCTTGTCCGCCAACTGCGGAATTTCAGCTGTTTCAAGCTTTTCGCCGCAGACTGTACATTCCTTGTGCTTGCTGCCGCTATGCTCTATTGTCGCCGGAGTGTCGATTATCCAGTCTGACGGTTTATGTCCCGCCGCCGCGACATAATCAATCTTGTGCGTTTCGCCGCAGACGGAACAGGTGATAGTGGTGTATCCAAGCTCCGTACACGTCGGATCTGTTACAACCGAGTTATACTGATGTTCAGCTTTTGCGGTTTCGTTACCCTTGTAGCTTGCGCCGCATACCTGACAGGTAAATGTTGAATAACCTAACGCCGTACAAGTCGCGGGAGTGACGGTTTCCTTGTAGTCGTGACCTTTTGCGTCCGTATATGCGCCGGTATAGGTGTCGCCACAGTCTTTACAATTAAATACCGTATAGCCCATTTCCGTACACGTTGGCTCTGTAACTGTCTTATCGTAGTTATGCGGCAATTTCGCCTTTTCGTTTCCGACATACGAAGCGTCGCAATCATCACAGGTGTAAGTCGTATATCCTATGTCTGTACAAGTGGGTTCTGTAACATCTTCTCTGTAGTGATGTCCCTTCGGATTTGTGTAATCCGCAATATAGGAATAATCGCAGTCCTCACAGGTGTATGTCGTATATCCCATCTCGGTACACGTCGGCTCTGTCACAACCGAAGTATAGCTGTGGGGAACAGACTCTTTCTCATCGCCGATATATTCCTTACCGCAGTCGGGGCAGTTGTAGATTGTATATCCCTGCGATGTACAAGTCGGTGGTACGACCTGTTTTGTGTAATTGTGGGGCAGTACCTCTGTATAGTCCGCAACATAACTGTCCTCGCAGTCCGCGCAAGTGTAAGTGGTAAATCCCATTGTTGTACACGTCGCCGGAGTTATCACAGCCTGATAGTTATGCGGCTTTTTGTCAATATAATCACTTTTGTATTCATCGCCGCACTCGGTACAGGTGTAGGTGGTATATCCAAGTGCCGTACAAGTCGCGGGAGTAATTACGCTGTCGTAGTGGTGCTCTGTTCTATCTGTGTAATTGCCGACATAAGATGTGCCGCAGTCGTCACAGGTATACGTTGTAAAGCCCATTGTCGTACAAGTCGGAACGGTTACGGCTTCCGAATAGTGATGACCTTTCGGCAGGTCGAGTATCGCGCCGCATACCGTACAAGTCTGAGGCTCTGTACAAGTCGCCGCCGCACCGGGCGTATGACCTGTCGCCGACTTCGCTTCGCGCTTTGTAGCGTCACAATGTTTACAGTTGTATTCCAAAAGTCCTTCACCGTTGCAGGTGGCATGTGTCAGCTCGTGACCGTTATCCCATTCGTGTCCAGTTGCGTCCTTGTAGTCACCGATATAGGTGTCACCGCAAACAGAACAGGTATATGTGGTAAATCCTCGTCCCGTACACGTCGGGTCGGTTACCTTCTCGCGGTAATCATGCTTTGCAAGCGGTGTTAAGTCTGTGATGTACTTGTAGCCGCAATCAATACACTTATGCTCGGTATAGCCGTTGGTCGTGCAGGTAGCGGCAACATTTGTGACTTGGTACTTATGATCAAGCATTGAGGTGCTTTCTGTATAGAACGCTCCGCAGTTCTTACAGCTGTGCAGCTCCAAACCGCCCTGCTGACAGCTTGCCTCACGAATTACCACGGTTTGATAATCATGTCCAGAAGCGGGGACATAATTCGTTTTCTGTAACGCCCCACAAGTGCTGCACTGGAAACGGTCATAGCCAAGCTCCGTACATGTCGGTCGTACTG
The DNA here is from genome assembly GCA_947628515.1 of uncultured Clostridia bacterium. Classification (GTDB taxonomy): domain Bacteria; phylum Bacillota; class Clostridia; order UBA1381; family UBA1381; genus Ornithomonoglobus. The sequence goes on from CANRAG010000113.1 coordinate 5,089, forward strand.
TTTCAAGGAAACGATAGTCGTGAACGTGCGGTACACTGTCCTGTGTGGTTGCTCTATTGTTATCGTCAAGCAACCATACATACGATACACCGTTTTCCGTCATACTCTCACCGTCGTATGAGTATTGTATCTCATAGTACACAGGATAGTATCCTTCCTCGGTATAGTTAGGCGCTGAAGTGAGACTGCATTTATTCGCGCTCTCACCGTAGCGTATGCTTGTATTTACTCCGCTCTCCGACAAATCGGATACCGTGACGGTATGAGCTTTTCCGTCCACCTTTCCGTAATAGCTCTGTACTACCGATTTTGCCGCGGCATACTCATTTTTGATATATCCGCATTCTTCACATGTGCCCGATATATGAAATCTCTGATTGCCGAGCTGCGCTTCTATACTCTCGTTAAAATCATGAGCTTCGTTTTTCTCCGTAGCTCTCGCCTGAGTACCTTTGCAGAATTGGCAATACTGCCCCTTCTTCAGTATGGTTGTATGGTACTTATCATTGTACTGTTCATATGTTGTGTTATCATAATCTAAGAAGAAGTTACTATCACAAGCATTAAGCGAATATACATTCTTGTTAAATGAATATTCGGATGCTCCGTCCGAGCTGTTGATTATACCGCAGTTTTGACATACGGTTTTGGATAGCGATAGGTAAGGCTTTGATATCATCTCTGCCTTTTCCCCCGCTTCACACCGTGCATGCGACTTTCACCGCACACGGCGTTCCATCAATATTGCTTTTCAGATTATATTGTATAGATTTCCAAAGCTTATGAATATTACTTGATTTTAATGTTTCCACATAACTTTTCTGCTTTGTCATAGGCAACGCCTCCTTTCGGATTTGTATTTCTTTGTCATACTCGAAGCTATGATTATCTATACCTATAACTATCTGAGCAATATTGACTGGCGGCTATCCCTCCACTATGTTATCCATAGCTTCATAGGTACTGTGCCGCCACTTTCAGTCGAATAAAATTGAGTTCCCTCGGCTCACTTTGCTCAATTAAAGCCGTTTCCTCAATAACGTACTCTGTGTAATCAGATTAACATACGTTTCGACCTTCCCACGTTCCGATAATCCTATCTGTACATATATACTTAGGTGTCTGCTCTAATCCTGTCAGCTTGACAACACCTTTAATGCTGTAAGGTATTTCATAACTACACTTCTTACTTTACCTCACTGACCACTCCAAAGAGTGCCGCTGCATTTCTACAGCGTCCATCTATAGACTTGTAAATTCGCAGTTTTTGTCAGGCATTTCAGCCATTCTCACCATATATATTTTATAGACCTCCGACGTATCATCTGCACATCCCACCTCTGAGACACTTTCGTATAACATTTGTTTATTATTTACGGCAGACTTCCGCCGACTTCACCGAGCTTATGACATATGATTATTACACATCAAATGCCATTCGGAGTATTAAGGCGGCGTTTCAAGGCGTTACCCTATCATTCCACCAGTCGGATTATCAGTTATCAACTCCGTAATATACTGAATTGTTTCGTTTTTCACATCACTTGGACTATGGCTATGTCTTAGTATAGCGTGATGCCTGTACGAAAACGTGTCGCACTATAATGATGACCCGTGTAGTACGCATCTACACCCGGTCTGCCACTGTCCGTATTACCTTTTGTTTTACCGTCAGCTGAAGTTCCGTCCGAATAATATACTCCGTGATTGTACGCCGTTTCACCCGAACGAGTGTATTCAGGTACACGGTATGTCATGGATGTTGTTTCCATCTCACATACGGGGCAAAAATATGTTTCGTATGTTATTGTCGCGTTTACATCCAGTTCGTTTGTCCTGCCGTTTGCGCTTATCCATACATCGGCGGGATCTACATATTCATTCGATTGTGCCGCAAATACGCTCACCTGAGGGAACGAACCGAGCATTGTGACTGCCGCGAGTAATCCCGATATTACGGATTTCATAGAATGTTTAATTCTCATAGGTTTAACCTCCAATTTAATATTTTTGTTTTCTGTTGTTATACCGCCGCTCTGCGCTAAGGCGGTCTGCACCGATAAATCAAGTATCGTCTCATACTTACAACTCCTGTCCTTTGGATTTTGCGTCCGTTTGTTTATTCGGTTCGCTTTTGTTCGGTTCAACGGGTATTGCCATAATACCTTTACCCATCTTCAAAAATGCTTCGGGCTTCTTGAACATCTTTTCAAACTTTTCCCTGTGTTCGGGCGGTAGTGATGTAAAGTTTTCATCGCCCGCGCCGCAGACAAAGAATGTTCCGGCGATAATTTCCAAGACGTTGCCGTTTTCGTCCTTAAGCGCACGGTTCAGTTCCAAACCGTTAATCTTGCCTTCCTCGTTACACACAAGTACGACAGGCTCATTGAAAGGTGAGAGAGCTTCGATATATCCGCCGACGAGTTCCTGCATAGAAGAAAGCCCTGCGTCGATAGTGGTCATTTCCGCATA
>CANRAG010000114.1 GCA_947628515.1 uncultured Clostridia bacterium
GAGACCGTTTATAAAATACACTCCGACATGGCCGCGCTCGTTTATGCCGCCGAACCAGAGTCAGAGAAATCTTATAGCAAAGATGAAGCTGATTTCCGTTAAGGAGCTTATAGAGGGCAAAAAGCTGCTTTTAATAGACGACTCAATCGTGAGGGGCACACAGCTGCGCGAAACTACGGAGTTCCTATACGCGAGCGGCGCAAAGGAGGTCCATATTCGTCCCGCGTGCCCGCCGCTGCTGTTTGGCTGTAAGTATCTGAACTTCTCGCGCTCCAACTCCGAGCTTGACCTCATAGCGAGGCGGGTTATAAAAAGGCGCGAGGGCGACGATGTATCGGACGAGGTTTTGCAGGATTACGCAAACCCCGACAGCAAAAACTACAAGGAAATGGTGGACGAGATATGCAAGGAGCTTAACTTCTCATCTCTGCGTTACCACCGCCTTGACGATATGATTGAAACAATAGGCCTTCCTGAGTGCAAGCTTTGCACATACTGCTGGAGCGGCAGGGAATAATCGCTGCATTGGCATGAAAAAAGGTAATTATAATGAGCTTAACGGCGCGTATTGGATTGGACGGCACACACCGCTGTCCAATCCTATGTCGCTTGCGGTATACACATACTCGCTTAGCTATTCAATAACGGACGGCGCCGCTGCGGGCGTTATTTTTGCGGCAAGAAATAAGGATAATTACGTTCTTGCCGAAATAGACCACGACAGAAGAACGCTTTCGCTCTACGATATATGCGATAACGGCTGGACAAACGGCTCGCCCGCGCGTACGCTGCTCGGCGAATTTGAGCTTTTTAAAACACGCAAAACCAACACATTGGAATTTTGCGTTAACGATAACGAAATAACAATAGTCCATAACGGCTCGCGCATTGCGGAAAACGCGGGAATACTTGACTTTGCGGGCTTCACGTCTCCGGCAAAGAACAGGCTTATGCTTATCGGGTTCAGGCAGGAGACGGGCAGGGTGGAATACAGTGATATAGCCGTAACGGAAACGGAACGATACCGTATACCGCCCGCCGCGCTCGCGCCTTTGGGCGAGGTCAGGGGAAATACCTTAATTGTTTGCGGCGGTGGCTTTGAACTTGCCTCGGTTGTGCCGTGCGTAAGCGTTATAAGGCGGTTTGCGGCGGAGCGCAAAATAAAGCGGGCAAGGCTCCTTGCCTCCGCTCGCGGCTTCTATAACGCATATATAAACGGTACGCGTGTCGGCGACATGTTCTATGCGCCGGGGTTTACGGATTACCGTCTGAGAATAATGTACCGGACATATGATATTACAAACCTGCTCCGCGAGGGTGAAAACGAGATCCGCGCGGTTCTGGGCAGCGGCTACTATTCGGGCTATGCCGGATACAATCGTTTCGCGAATGTTTACGGGAAAGAGACTTCGTTTATCGCGAGAATAATTATAGAATACGAAAACGGCGGCAAAACCGTTATAGATACGGATAAATCATGGGACGCGGCGATAGGCGGCCTTATGTACGCGGACTATCTTCAGGGACAGTATTATGACTCGCGCGTATCTGAGCGCGCGCAAAAGTGCGATATAATAGCGCCGCCGGGTACGCCGAAGCCGACAAACGGCGAGCTTTCGGGATTGAAATTCAGTATGGATTTGCAGACCACCGACGGCGCGCGAGAGATTGCGCGGCTTTGCGGAAAACCGGTGGGCGAGCGCCCGTCGGGGCGGTATGTGTACGACATGGGTCAGAACATGGTCGGCACTGTCGCGATAAAGCTGCGCGGTAAGCGCGGTACGCATATACGCGTGCGCTACGGCGAGATGTGTCTTAAAACGGGCGAGCTGTATGTCAATAATCTCCGTTCCGCCGCGAATACTGATGTGTACGTGCTAAGCGGTGACGGCACGGAATGTTTCACGCCGTCGCTTACGGCGCACGGGTTCAGATACGTTGAGATCGTCCCGAACGGCGCGGAGATAGAGAGCGTGGAAGGAATTGTAATAAGCGATATAAGCGAGGTAACGGGCGGCTTTGAATGTTCAAACGAGCTTGTGAACAAGCTTTATAAAAATATAGTATGGAGTCAGACAGGTAACTTCCTGCTCGTGCCGACGGACTGCCCGCAGCGAAATGAGCGCATGGGCTGGACGGGCGACGCGCAGGTGTTCGCGAAAACGGCGGCGTATAACATGAACGTGTACGGGTTTATGCAAAAATGGCTAAGGGATATGCGCGAGGCGCAGCTAATGTATAACCAAGGCGGAGCGATACCCGATATTGTGCCGCTGTGCGGCGATAACCGCGGCGGCTGCGCAGGCTGGGCGGACGCGGCGGTAATAGTGCCGTGGGAGATGTATACGGCATATGGCAAGACCGAAATTCTCGAAGAAAACTACGGTATGATGAAGGCGTGGGTCGAGTGGCAGAACAGTCCCGAAAACCGTCAAAGCGGCAGCTATATACAGGGAAATCAGCGCAGAGGCGACCATCTTACATATGATAAATCCACTCCGTTCATACTTTCCGCCACGGCGTATGCCGCGCATAGCGCCGAGCTGCTCTCACGCGCGGCAAAGGCACTGGGCAGAGACGGAGACGCGGCGAGATACGGGAAGCTTTATGAAGCTATAAAGCGTGATTTTAACCGCGAATGGGTACGCGCGGACGGTACGCTCGCGTATACGGGCGAGCCGAGTTTTCCCGAAACCAACGGAAAGCTGTACAGCGCGGACGGCGCGGAGCATCCGAGCCAGACGGCATACGCTTTGGCAATAGATTTCGGACTTATAGAGATTACGCCGCGTGTGCGCGAAGATTTTAAGCTCGCGGTAGCCGAAAGGGGCATGAAGCTCTCGACCGGATTTTTGGGTATATCACATCTCGTTCCGGCTCTTTGCAAATGCGGGCTTAACGATACAGCGTTTGCGCTGCTTGAACAGGAGGGAAATCCCGGATGGCTATACAGCGTAATAAACGGCGCGACAACCATATGGGAGCGATGGAATTCGTATATTGCCGAAACCGGTGAGTTCGGCGAGGTCAGTATGAACTCGTTCAATCACTATTCCTACGGCGCGATAGGGCAGTGGCTGTTTTCGGATGTTTTGGGCATAAGCCCTGCCGAGCCGGGATATAAAAGGGTGAATATGCGCCCCTTACACGGCGGCAGTCTCACCTATGCGAAGGGTTGGCACATGACGCCGCACGGCATGATTTGCGCGGCATGGCGGATTGACGGCGAGCGGTTTATCTACAGCGTGTCCGTGCCGGACGGGGTTACGGCGGATATAATGATGCCGGACGGGAGCCGTTATGAAATATGCGGCGGCGCTCTTGACATAGAGTGCCGAAAATAGTATAATAGTAATATACTGTATTGTGAAAGGAGTAAAAAATGGTAAGAAAAGCTTTAACAATGAATGTGTATCCGGAGTACATAGACGAGTATATCAAACGTCATGACGAGCTGTGGCCGGAGATGAAGGAAATGATTCATGAGTACGGATGCAGAAACTATTCCATATTTGTGAACAGGGAGACAAAGACGCTTTTTGCCTATCTTGAAATTGAGGATGAGGAGAAGTGGGCGAAGGCGGCCGACACCGAAATAAACAGAAAATGGTGGGATTATATGGCTCCGATTATGGAGACAAATCCGGATAACAGCCCCGTTGAGGTTCCGCTTGAGCAGGCGTTCCATTTGGATTGATAATTCATGGAAAATCCGAGGAGGGCACATTGCCCTCCCGTTTTATGTCTATAGGAGGATAGGAAGATGACAGACAAGGAATTATATGAAAGTCTTACATACGAGAATAAAAACGCGTATCTTGAAATGAGCGACGCCGAAAAGGACGAAATGTACAGCCTTTGCGATGATTACCGCGCGTTTTTGGATAACGGCAAGACAGAGCGCGAATGTGTCGGAGAGGCGCTTAAAATGGCGCGCGCAGCAGGGTATACGGATATGTCTGAAAAGGACAGTCTGAAGCCGGGTGACAAGGTGTATAAGATAAACAGGGGCAAGAACATATTCATGGCGGTAATAGGCAGCGCGCCGATGTATGAGGGATTAAACATAGCCGGCGCTCATATAGACTCGCCCCGCCTTGACCTGAAGCAAAATCCGCTGTATGAAAGCACGGATATGGCGCTTTTAAAAACGCACTATTACGGTGGGATAAAGAAGTACCAGTGGCCCACGATACCGCTTGCCATACATGGCGTGGTATACGACACGGACGGGGCTAAAAGAGAAGTTGTAATAGGCGAGAAGGAGAGCGATCCGGTGTTTGTTATAACCGACCTGCTGCCGCATCTGGCAAAGGAGCAGATGTCAAAGAAAATGACCGAGGGCATCGAGGCGGAGAATATGAACGTGCTCATAGGCGGTATGCCCATAAAGGCGGAGGATGTGAAGGAGAAGGTCAAGTTCTCGATACTTAAAATCTTAAACGCGCGCTATGGCATGAACGAAAAGAGCTTCCAAAGCGCGGAGTTTGAGATCGTGCCGGCGCACAAGGCGAGAAACGTCGGTCTTGACGAGAGCTTCATAGGCGCGTACGGTCATGACGACAGGGTGTGCGCGTATACCACGCTGCGCGGAATACTTGACCAGACGGCGCCCGAACGCACCGCCTGCGCAATCCTTGTTGACAAGGAGGAAATCGGCTCCATGGGCAACACGGGCGCGCAGAGCGCGTTTATGATGATGACTATAGCCGAAATGGTTGAAAAGGCGACAGGCCGCTGCTCGGTAACGGACCTTAATAGGGTTATAGAAAACTCGGCTGTGATGTCCTCGGACGTATCTTCGGCGGTCGACCCGAACTATACGAGCGTATCGGAGGCGAACAATGCCTCATATGCCGGTCGCGGAGTGGCGATTGTAAAATACACCGGCGCGCGCGGCAAATATGATTCGTCGGACGCAAACGCGGAGTTCGTGCACGAGATAGGGGAGCTTATGGATAACGACGGCGTAATATGGCAGACCGGCGAGCTGGGCAAGGTTGACCAGGGCGGCGGCGGCACAATAGCGCAGTACGTGGCAAACCTTAATATGAACGTTATCGACTGCGGCGTGCCGGTGCTTTCGATGCACGCGCCGTTTGAGGTGGTAGCAAAGAGCGACGTGTACATGGCGTACAGGGCATATAAGGCATTTTACAAGAGATAAGTAAAACATTACTGTTTAGCTATGGAGCGATTACTGCACGGTATAGTGTTTCGCGCGGGCGTGATATGGATTTGTAAACCCAATATTATCAAAGGAGGCTGCGTATGCTTCAAAACAAATTAGGAATAACCAATGCGGCGGAGCTTGCCCGCGCAGAGGAAAAAATCAGCAAAAAGAAAGCGATAGAGTTGTTTGAAAGCGGGTATCTTGACAGCTTGCGGCCGGGGACATATATGGCGCTTGCCGAAATTCATAAGTATCTGTTTGAAGAGATATATGATTTCGCAGGAAAGCTGCGGGATGTGAATATTGCAAAAGGTAATTTCAGGTTTGCTCCCGTTATGTACCTTAAAGCCGCGCTGGATAACATTGAGAAAATGCCGCAAAGCACGTTTGATGAAATTATCGGGAAATATGTTGAAATGAACGTCGCGCATCCGTTTCGGGAAGGGAACGGACGAAGCGCGAGAATATGGCTTGATCTCATGCTTAAAAAAGAACTGAATGTGGTCGTTGATTGGAGCAAGGTCGATAAAGAGGATTATTTAATGGCAATGGAGAGAAGCCCCGTTAAAGATATTGAAATCAAACATCTTTTGAAACAAGCGCTGACAGGTCAGGTTCACGACCGTGATATTTATATGAAAGGTATCGACCATAGCTATTATTATGAGGGCTACGCCGTCTATAGGACGAAAGAATTAAACTGAATATGTGCCGTTTACACGGGCAATTCACCCTTCGCGCGGTTTATTTAACTTAACGGTACGGGTGAATTGCGATGGATTTGGAGCGCTTCGGCGCTCCTTTTATTATTCCTCAATGAAACCGAATACGGTTTTTTCGTACAGCTCCGGATGGCGGTAGTAGCTTTCGGCATGTCCCGCGTCGGGGATTATGCACAGCTCCTTTTTATACGCTGCGCACGCGTCATAATTGGAGCGGCTCATGCTGACCGGAACAAAGTTATCCTCCGAGCCGTGAATAAACAGAATGGGGATATTGGTGTTTGCGACCGATTCCGTGGTGGATATACCGTCAAGGCTATAGCCCGCCCTGCGGCGGCAGATACGGTTTGAAATCTTAAGTATGTGTGAAAGGTTTATGCCATACTTGCGCTTAAACACGCGGTTTAGTATATCCTGCGCGTTCACAAACGCGCAGTCTGCGATAATAGCCTTGACGTTTTCGGGCAGCGCAAGCTCCGACAGCATCAGCGCGGCCGTGCCGCCCATTGATACGCCGTGCAGATATAGTTCCGCTTCCGGGTCTATGTTGGCAAGTACATAATGTATCCATTGCAATACGTCCTTGCGGTCAAGTATGCCGAAGCCGGCATAGCGACCCTCGCTCTCGCCGTGGGCGCGGTTATCCAAAAGCAGCACATTATAGCCATGTCTTAAATACATCTTCGCTATGCCCGAAAACTCGTAAAGACCGCGGCTCCTGTAGCCGTGAACAGCAATCACTATCCTGTGCGCGTCATTATTGGCTCTTATATATTTGGCCGAGAGTTTTAGCCGGTCGGGCGTGAATATATGGTGCTCCTCCGGCTCCGCGTTCAGGAGCGTTTCGATGTTATTCTGTATCATGGGCACATAGCCGCTCCAGTCGGTGCCCATGTTAAAGTCGGGTATACCGTGTCTGCATCCAACGTCGATCGACTTCTTAAACAGCATATACCCCGCGCCGTACGCGGCCGCCGCGGCCGTTGCTCCGGTCATTGCCGCAAAGTTTTTAAATTTCATATGTTTCCCTCCATGATAAAGAAGCTGCTTTTGTAAAACAGCTTCTTAAAGTTTCTTGCTTTAAGTATAATATGTCGCTTTAGTCCCTGTTGTAATTTCTTTTAATCTTTTTAGACGCAGTCTTTTCAAATTCCGTGTCGCGTATTACCAGTCCGTGTATCTGCTTGGGTGGCGGGAGCGTTTCGTTAACCTTGTCTATCTCCGCTTGAAGCTCGGCGCGGACATCCTTAAACTCATAATCGGGGTTGGGATATATCTCGGCGGTTATAACATGGTCATTGTCAAATATGATAATTTCCTTCACCTTATCGCAGAGCGCGAATTTGTTTTCCAGCTCCTCCGGCGATACGTTTTCGCCGTTTTCGAGGATTATGAGGTTCTTTTTGCGTCCGGATATGAATACGTAATTATCCTTTACATAGCCTAAATCGCCGGTCATGAGCCAGCCGTCGGGCGTAAGCGTCTTTGCCGTTCCCTCGGGGTCCTTGTAGTAGCCCATCATGACGGACGGACTTTTTGCCCATATCTCACCGTCAACAATTTTCACCTCGCAGCCGGGTACGATGCGCCCGACCGAGTCGGGATAGAGACTGTCGTGCACGCCAGTCTCTATCC
>CANRAG010000115.1 GCA_947628515.1 uncultured Clostridia bacterium
CTTGAAAGCGTGTTTATGGACGCCATAATCTATTCATAGGAGAGACACTCATGAGAGCTGTGTTTAAAAACGAATTCAAGGGTTATTTTATATCCCCCGTGGGCTATGTGTTTATCGGGGTATTTGTGCTGCTGAACTCTTTTATGTTTGTAAACGGACCGATAGCCTTTGCAAAAGCGGATGTAAGGTATTTGTTCTCGAATATAAACGTAATAGCGATGTTTTTGATAGCTCTGCTCACCATGCGGCTCTGGGCGGAGGAGCGGAGCAGACAGACGGACAGACTGCTCATCACCTCGCCGGTTCGTGTCGGCGAGCTGGTAATGGGCAAATATCTTGCGGCGATGTGCGTGTTCGGCGTAACGCTTCTTATATCCTGCGCGTACCCGATTGTTCTGTTTATGTACGGCGAGCCGTCCTTTGCGGAATGTGTGGGCGGACTGTTGGGGTTTGTGCTGATGTGGGGCGCGCTTGTCGCGGTGGGGTTTCTGATTTCATCGCTTACAAAGAGCAGTACCGTTGCGGCGGCGGCGTCTATGGCGGCGCTTATACTTATAAGCTTTACAGACAGCATGGCAGCCTCTGTGGGCAGCGGCGCGGCGGCAAAGCTGATACGAGCCGTGTCATTGTTTAACCGATACGAGAGCTTTGAGGCGGGTATGATAAATATAGCGGACGCGGTCTTTTTCATAAGCGTTATATTCCTGCTGCTGTTTTTGACCGCGCAGATTGTGGGCGGGCTTAACGGGCACATGAAAAAGGGTGTGCAAAAGCTAAATACTGCCGTAAAAACGGCGGCGGTCGTAATATGCGTGGTGCTTGTTAACGTGATTATGAGCGCGGTGTCTGAAAAGCTGCCGATGAAGATAGATATAACAAAGGATGGGATATACTCATTTTCGGAGCAGACCGAGTCAATACTGGGTTCGCTGGATAAGGATGTTGAGATATACGCCGCGTATACGAATTCGATGAACTCGGAATATGACGGGTATGTTCGGGAATATTTGGAGAAATACGCGGCATTGTCGGACAAGGTCAAGGTTAAGTATGTAGATATATACGCCAACCCCGCGTCCGTGCGGCAATTTGAAAAGGACGGCTCATCCGTGACGGAGCGCAGCGTAATAGCGTCCTGCGGCGAAAGGTACAAGGTTCTTAGTTTTGCGGATATATACAGTCAAAATCAATATGACTATACCGTGTCGATTGATATGGAGAGCAAGCTGACCTCCGCGATAGCGACCGTTACGAGTAAGGACGAGACAAAGATAATGTTTACCGAAGGTCACGGCGAATACGAGTGCGCGTTGCTTGAGAGCGCGTTTGAAGGCGCGGGCTATGACTGCTCGCATGCGCGGCTGTCGGACGAAAATTCCTTACAGGAAGCGTCCATTCTCGTCATAGCCGACCCGACGGCGGATTTTACGGAGCCCGAAACGGAGGTCATAGACAGCTTCGCGGACGGCGGGGGGCAGATAATGTATTTTGGCTCGCCGGGTGACACGATACCGGAGCGGCTCGCGGCATATCTGAGCGACTGGGGCGTTGTGTTTAACGACGATTACATTGTCGAGAATGACAAGGGGTATTTGTTTAGAACATCGGACGGAATTTATGCGCCCGCACCGATAATTGCAAAAAGCGAGATTACCGACAGTATCATAAGCCGCAAGCTTAGCTATGTCGCGCCGATTTCAAGGAGTCTGGAGCTTAAAAAGAGCAATGCCTACAATACGTTTTTCACCAAGCTTTTAACAACTACAAAGAATTCATGGGGAAAGCGTAATTACGGCGCGGGCGCGTCCGCAAACAAGGAGGACGGCGACACGGAAGGCCCGCTTACCATAGCCGCAATAGCCGAGCGCGGCGACGGCGCGAGGCTGCTTGCGCTCGGCTCGCTCGCGTCGCTTGAAAGCGCGGAGCTTATGTCGCAGTCGTCGTATGCCAACAGTGATTTCATACTCAACGCCGTCGCGTATATGACGGGCGCGTCGGATACGATAGGAATACGCGCAAAACAGATAAGCGCGGGAGAGCTGGCAATGACCAAACGCCGCACAGAGGTCGTCACAGCTGTTTTGCTGTACTTAATTCCGGGTCTGATATTTGCGGCGGGAATAGTGGTTTGGCTGCGCAGGAGGTATAGGTAGTGAATAAGAGACTTCTTAGGAATACGCTAATATCCGCTGCCGCCGCATGCGCGCTCGGCGCAGCGTGTCTGTTCGCGCTGCGTCCGGCAAAGCCGGAGACGGCAAATACGCCGGAGGGTGATGAGGCGCTTTTATATATAGACGAGGCGAATATGGACAGTATAGACGTAAAAACGCCGGACAGCGCCTACACCGTGATAAATGTCGGGGAAGGATACGCGGTGCGCGGGTTTGAGGGGATAAAGTACAACCGAAACCTGGAGCTGTTTGTTAAAGGAGTAACGCGGTTAACGCCGCAGCGGCTCATAAGCGGGGCCGCGCAAAATTTGACAGAATACGGACTCGATAACCCGTCTGCGGAAATAAGGATAAATTTGTCAAATTCATCGGCTAAAACTATTCTGCTCGGTTCCGAAACTCCGGCGGGAGACGGCTTCTACGCTCTTGTGGAAAATTCGGTCTGCACGGTATCGCAATCGGTGGGAAGATGCGCGGAGGGCATAAACGCGTTCCGCGACATGGTTCTGGGGGCAATAGATATCCCAACCGTGACAAGTCTTGAGATAGAGCGCGGCGGAGAGCGGATTGTGTATATACGCGGCAGAAATGATGACGACGCGCTGTTTGACATAAAGGCGGAACCATGGGTTATGGAATATCCGTATCACGAATATGTAAAGGGCGAGGATTTGTCAAAAGCGCTCGCGCCTTTTACGGAGATTAAAGCCGCGAGCTTTACAAATACGCCGGCGGCGGACGCCGCCGCGTACGGTGTGGGTGAAACCGTTATACGAATAACATCCGACGGCCGGGATTACACAATAAGTACGGGCGACGCGGCGGGGGACGGCACGGTTTACGCCGTGTACGGCGGCTGCGACACTGTAGTGACGCTAAGCGATGAAATATACGCGTTCGCGGCGGGCTTTGTCCCGTTTGATTATATATATAAATTCGTCCAGCTCTATTCCGCGGACAGAGTTGCGAGACTCGAATATGATATAGACGGGAAAAGCTGCGTATGCGAGAAGGACGGCGGCGGATACAGCGTAAACGGCAAGCCGGTCGGCGAGGCGGTTTTTAAGGATATATACCGGGCGGTTATGGGAATATGCTTCACGGACGAATACGACGGTCGGCCCGTCGGAGAGGAGAGCGGACATATTCGGGTTACGCTTACCGACGGACAGATTGCCGAGACACGCTTTTACGACTGCGACGAGCGGAGGTACATTGTGACGCGTCCTGACGGTTCGCGATACCTTATACTTAAAAAAAATGTATATGACGCGCTGTCAGAGACGGATAACGCACAGAATTAAAGGCGGGAAATACGTAAAAACAGGCAGATAAATATAAAGTATGGCGTAATCGCGCGCCTCGAGCGCGATTACGTCCTTTTTTGTGCAATTTGTTGGGTTTATATGCGAAAAGTTATATAAAAGAGCGCAAAGATGTGCAATTTCTGCCATCTGTGAATTTGGTGATATTACCAAAAAATTGTCGATTGCACTATTTCCAAGGTCATGCTATAATAAAATCATAAAAATCACAGACAAAAAACGGCGGGGATTGTCCAACTTTATGTAAACATATCCTTCGCGCCGATTAACCGTATAGATTAAAAAGGATGTAACCATGGCAAATAAAAAACTTTTCGACATTTTTAAAAATATAAGGCATATTAACATGAAAATAAAAAACCGCTGGGCGCTTTCATATGTAATTATTTTACTCTTACCCATAACGATGTGCGTCGCAACTCTAATAAAGTTCCAGGATGAAATAAACGATGTACAAGCTCAAAAAATATCCACGCAGCTCATCAACGTAATGCATAATGTGGAAAGCGAAACAATGAGCTCGCGATATCCGTACCATTATTTTGTGAACAGTGACATCATAAATCGTGTGATGAGCATAAACAGCATAAGCGATACGGACGCGGCTCCCGCGCTGAACGAGCTGAGCGCGGAAATAGAAAGATATGTGAAAACCAACAGCTACATAGGCAGGATATATTTCTATATCGATAGACTTGATTTGATCGTAGCTTCCGACGGAGTGTATTTGCCGTATGATTTCTATATGAAATTCAGCAACGCGAACGCTCTGTCATACGGTGAATGGAAGGCTCGCGTATCGAACAAGATAGACCGACCGTATTATCATTTGTATCTGATAGACCCGAACGAGGGCAATCTCGGTTACGGAGGCTCATTGCACACATACGGCATGCAGCGGAGCGAATCGTCGGAAACACTGTTGGATATGATTGTACAAAGCACCAATGAGATTAACAGTCCGATAACCTTCGACGATACCAAGCTTGTGATATATGACCGTGACGGCGAAATAATCTACGGAATAGAAAATTCAAAGGAACTGCGGCTGATGCTGGATGAGAAAGAGCGGGATGGCGTAAACGAGAATTATGACAAGAGATATATAGTTCTTAAACAGGAGCTGCGCGCCACCGGCTTCACATTCTTAATAGCCACGAAGAAATACAACGCGTTTTTCAGCCCGTTGAGTATAATGTATATTTTCATCATACTGTTTTTGAGTATAGTTTGCGTATGGCTTGTTTGGAAAACGGTCAAGTCGCATTATTCGGTGTTTGACAATATGCTATTACATCTTAAAAGCTACCGTGACAAAACGGAGTCCGCCGATGAGATCGAGCGCATAAACAAGATGATAACCAATATGGTGGCGGACAATATCAAAAAGACCAAGCGGCTTAATATACAGCGCAAGCAGTTCACGATGCTCAATATAAACAAACTGCTCGCGGGCGACGTGGCGAAATTCAGAAATATGCAGTCAAAGCTGCCGGAGAATGAAAGGATAAGATTCCTCGGCTCCCGTTTTGCGGTAATCATAATCGGCATAGAGGACAGCAAAGCCGACAATAAGGAAAGCGAGATAAAGCGGCTTGAAAATAAGGAAATGCTAAGGTTCGCGCTTGATAATGTCGTCGAGGAGGTAATAGCCAATTTCGGAAATATGGTGTATCCGTCCGAGACGGACGATATGCTCGTATATCTGATATCGTTCCGCGACGGTATGGAAGGTCTTATGGATAAGCTTACGGAGCAGAGCGAATTTATAAAGCGTCTGTTTGAAAAAGAGATGGGAACGACAATAGCGGTTTCGGTGAGCAAGATACGCGAGGGGCTTGACGGCATAGGCGAGGCGTATAACGAGGCGCTGACGGTTTACGGATACAAGTCGGTGATAGGCTCTGATCGGATAATGACGCCGGAGAGTCTGAATACGGACACAACCGGTCGGTATCCGTTTGACGCCAAGTGCGAGAACAGGCTGAAGCATCTGCTCTCGTCGGGCAATCTTGAGCAGGCGGAAAAGCTTATAAACAGCGTTCTAAGCTTCGGCGGCGAGAATGGCAGAATGAACATACACACCTACCGCTGCCTTATATTCGATATTGCAACGAGCATGGTAAAGAGCGCTGACGAATTCGGCATAGGCGCGGAACAGTTCGACGGCGCGAATATCATAGACGCGCTCGTAAGGGAAAAGAACATCGAGGAGATGAAATCCTTAATAATCTCGGCAGCCGCGGATATATGCGGTAACGTGAGCAGGAACAGCGCGGGCACTTTAAATAGGAAAATAAAGAGTTACATCGAGCGGGAGTACCATTCCCAGGACTTGTCCGTAGCGGCGATAGCCGAAAAATTCGGCATAAACGCGACATATCTTTCAAATACGTTCAAGGAAAAAACGGGAACGGGCTTGCTTGAATATATAAACGGCGTGAGGGTAAACCATGCGGTGGAGTTCTTGACACAGACGAATATGAGCGTAAAGGATATTTCGGAGATGGTCGGATATACAAATTCCAACACGTTTATAAGGGTATTTAAGAAATTCAAGGGAGTAACCCCCAACGATTACAGGAGAATGAATTAAAAGAGGTGAGATAAAAGGCAAATTATAAAGAAGATAACAACGTCACACAAATCGGTAAACCAATACTACAGAATAACAAAACAAACGGAGGTATTTTTATGAATACAAGAAAATCTATTATGCTTATCGCGGCCGCCGCGCTCCTTTTGGGCGCATCAGGCTGCGGAGACAAGGCGGGCTCGGTGGCGGTGGATTATGAACCGACGCTCGGCGACAGCTATCCGGTTAAATCGGATGACACGATAACATATTGGGTACAGCTCCACGAGAGCGCGGCAAAGAACTATAACAGCTTGAACGAAACCGAATTTGCAAAGGCTTTAAAAGAGAAGTCGGGCGTGAATGTGGAATTTATACACCCTCCCGTAACGCAGGTATCGGAGAAATTCAATCTTCTCATAGCTTCCGGAGAGCTGCCCGACATAATCGAATGGGGCTGGTACAATTTCACGGGCGGGCCGCACACCGCCATAGAGGACGAGGTAATTCTGCCTCTTAATGATGTGTTTAAGAAATCTGCTCCGAACCTGACAAAAATTCTTGACGAGCATCCGGAGTACGCAAAGGACATTTCAACGGACGAGGGAGAGTATTATTGCTTCCCGTTTATTCGTGAAAGCGACTACCTTAACACTTACCGCGGTCCCATGTTCAGAAAGGACATACTTGACAAAATAGGCTGCGAGGTCCCGGAGACGATAGACGAGTGGGATACCGTGCTTCACAAGATGAAAGAGGCGGGAGTTAAAATTCCTCTCGCGGCGATTTTCGATAACAACATACTGTCGCAGACATCACTGTTTTTGGGCGCTTACGGAGTACCCGGCGGATTTTGGGTTGACAACGGCGAGGTTAAGTACGGCCCGTATGACCAGGAAGCGTATTCGAGCTTTGTTAAGCTCCTGGCGGGCTGGTACAAGGACGGCCTTATCGATCCGGATTTCGTGGACACGGAAAACAGCCGCGTAACCGCGACAAACTCCACCCCCGACTGGGGAGCCTGCGAAAGTTCATGCGGCGGCGGATTTGGCACATATATTCCGGCGATTAAAAGTCAGGACCCCAACGCGGAGTTCGTACCCGCGAAATATCCTGTTCTAAAAAAGGGTGACAAGCCCAAGTTCGGGCAGAAGAATTTCAACGTACAGCTCTCGTCCGGCTGTGCCGCCATTACGACACAGTGCAAGAATGTGGAGCTTGCGGCGAAGTTGCTCGACTTCGGCTATACGGACGAAGGCTCCTTGCTCTATAACTTCGGTGTGGAGGGCGACTCGTATAATATGAAAGACGGCGTTCCAACCTATACCGATAAGATAGTAAACGGCGACCAGCCCATGGCTCAGACGCTTGCCGGATATGCGAGAGCGAGCTATTTCGGCCCGTTTGTACAGGCGGAAAACTATATGAAGCAGTACGCTAAGCTCGACGTACAGAAGC
>CANRAG010000116.1 GCA_947628515.1 uncultured Clostridia bacterium
ACCGAGAGCTTGCTCCCGCAGCCCGACTTTATTATGCCGCATTTTTCCCGCGCAATCTCCTCCGCCGTCTGGCCGAGGTACTGCATATGGTCCATGCCGATTTCGGTGAGCGCCGCCACCTCCGGCGGCGGTATGATATTTGTAGCGTCGAGCCGCCCGCCCATGCCTGTTTCAAGCACCACTATATCGCACTTGCTATCCGCGAAATATTTCATCGCCACAGCCGTAATGAACGCGAACTCCGATACCCGCGCATTATTTTTTTCCATAAGCTCCGCGGCCGCCGTTACATACTCCGCGAGCGCGTCGTCTGCGATAAGCTCGTTATTTATCTGTATGCGCTCGTTAAAAACAACTATATACGGAGAGGTGAAAAGCCCGGTTCTGTACCCCGCTCTTTTCAG
Organism: uncultured Clostridia bacterium; assembly: GCA_947628515.1. GTDB lineage: Bacteria > Bacillota > Clostridia > UBA1381 > UBA1381 > Ornithomonoglobus. The sequence goes on from CANRAG010000116.1 coordinate 405, forward strand.
TATTTCCGCAGTCATTGCGCAAACCGAGCCCTTGCCGTTGGTTCCCGCCACATGCACAAACTTAAGTCTCTCCTGCGGATTGCCCATAGCGGCAAGCAGCAGTCCGAGGTTCGCGTTGCCCAAGGGCCGCACAAACTTAGGTATTGAATGTATATATTCTATCGCTTCACTGTAATTCATTATGCATAGTCCCCTTTTTAATAATCAAGATTGAGTTCCAAAAGTCTTACGCCGTCTTTTATCTGTCCCCGCGTTAAATCTCCGCAGCCTATTACGAGACGGTCATTTTCTATCGGGTGTTCCTTTTTATATACATTAAACGAATTCATTGACAAAAGCTTCACGCCGCAGCGCCTTGCCAAAGCCTTAATCTCCTCCGCGGTCTTAATCGGACATTCGGCAGTAACATATGTGCTGCCGCAGGAGAGCCTTGTATCAATAAGCCCGCCGCCCGCGTTATTTAACCGCTCGCTTAAAAACAGCTTCTTTTCGTGATATACAAGCCGCATCGCGCGGCAGTGCTTCGTGTAGTATCCCCTGTTTATAAATTCCGCGAGCGCCAGCTGCTCCGTGACCGCCGCTAAGGAGTAATAATAGGCATGCGTGCCCTTCCACATCTCCATTAGCTCATACGGTAAAACCATATATGATATTTTCATAGCCGGACCGAATGAACGCGCAAATGAGCCGAGATATATAACCCTGTTATTCGTATCCATTGAATACAGCGTTCTATGCCTATCATAGCATATTCCGGAGTCAGCCCCGTTCTCTATGATATAGCCCTTTTTTCCGTCCGCCCAATCCAAAAGCCGCGCCCTTTCGCTCTCGTCCATCGCGCTGCCCCTGGGAAACCGCGCGTCAGGCTCCGCAAAAAGCACGCTCCCCGCAGCTCGGTAAAGCGCGTTAAAATCAAAATCGCCTATATTTACGGGCAGCGTTGTTACCGATATATTATTGTCAATAAGGGGACGGTAAAAATGCGCGTCGCACGGGTTTTCCGTTATGATCCCGCGCCCGCCTTTAAAAACCGCCGCCAGCGACAGGAGCATATACTCCGCTCCGGCGCCTATTATTATCTGCTCCGGTGAACATTTTATGTCCCTAAACGAATACAGATATTTCGCGATTGCCTGTCTGAGCGCGAATTCTCCGCCCTTCTCAGGATATGAGAATATATGCGCGCCCTCGTTGTAGGCAATATCCCTTAGAATTTTCGCGTACGCGCCGCGGTTTATTTTGGATGTGTCAATTCCGTTCGGGCTGAATACAACCTGCTCCGGCGCGCCCCGCTCCCACGGGCTGTCGCCCTCCACCTCGCCTTTAAAGGACACTATATATCCTTGCCGCACAATTGATTTGACATACCCTGTATCAACCAGCATTTTATACGCGCTATCGACAGTATTTTCGGATATTCCAAGCTCGCGCGCCAGCTCGCGGCGCGGCGTAAGCTTCGCGCCAAACCGCAGACCGCCGGTGTATATCTCACGGGATATACTCTCGTACAATGACATATACAACGGTTTTCCGCTCTCTTTTTTAAGCGTAATATTCATACCCCTCCCCCTCCTTTGGAAAATTATATCACCTTCTGAGATAAAAGTCAATCTCTGGTATCAAAAAATATATATTTCGTGGTACTGTTTTTATCCGCTGCGCTATTGTATAATTAGATTAATATATCTAATAAAGAAAGGAACGAGCATGATGAGCAAACTGAAAAAGGCAATCGGCACACTCGCGGCAATGAGCATAGCCGCGGCGGCGGTTCCCGCCATACCCAACGCGGCGGCGGATACGCAAAAATTCGACCCGCAGACAGTGATGTGGACGAATAACAAAATTGAGAATGTGCTTGCCGAGCAAGGCGTTTACAAAAACGCGGCGGAGGTAAATCCTAATGCGGACAACTCCGCTTCGGACATCCAGAACCCGTACGGCAAGCCGGGCGAAAAACTCACCAACTGGGCATACTCGGAGTTTGTATGGACAAATTCATATCCGGTAGGAAACGGGCGAATGGCGGGCATGATTGCCGGCGGTATCGACAAGGAGGTTATCCAGATTAACGAGGATACCTGCTGGGACGGTTCGCCGTACGGCACCTTAAAAAATGAAAAGGGCGAAACAGTCACAACCCTGAAGGATACGCGTGACGCGAAAACAATCACGGCGGAGAACCCGACAAGCGGCAGCCGCGCCGACTGCTGGAAGTATTTCCGCGGCGCGGACGCGGACGGGAACCCGGCGGAAATAGGCTCGGACGACGCTATAGTCGGCGACGAGGCGTTCAGGGCAAAGTATCCCGAATTTGCAAACAAGAGCATTTCGAACCAGGCTCTTAATATTAACAACGCAAAGGAACAGGGCGCCGTTCAGGACCGCTACAGCATGGAACGAATGGTCGAGGCCACATTCTTAGGCTCGCCCACAAAGCAGAGGGCGTACAAGTCATTCGTCGAGGTTTATCTTGATTTTAAACAGAGCAGTGACAAAGCGGAAAACTATACAAAGAGTCTCGATATGAAAACAGGCATTGTCACGGTTGAGTACGATTATGATGGTAAGCATTTTAAGCGCGAAACCTTCGCAAGCTATCCCGACCAGGCGATTGTAACCCATGTGGAGTCGGACGCGGACCTTGATTTCTCGGCGGAACTTCATACATACCATACCTTAAAGAATGATTATTACAAATTTGAAAAGATTTCGGATAACGAGGTCGCGGTATGGGCTGCCGTTACGAACGGCAGCAAGGACAACAACGAGCCTGCAACCGTAAACGCAATTCAGTTACGTGCGCATATGTACCTTGACGGCGACGGAACATTTACTGTATCGGAAGATAATAAAACCGTTTCCGTAAAGGGCGGCAAGACCGCAAATATCTATGTCGTAGGCACGACAAACTATGTTGACTACCTCCACCTTGACAATTCAAGACTCACATCGGAATGTCAGCGGTATATGGACAATATAAAAAAGCGCGGCTATGACGATATTAAATCGCGCCACCTTGCCGATTTCTCGGAGCAGTTTAACAAAACCTCCATTGACCTAAATAACACGGCGGGCGTTGACTACAGCGACACGCCCACGGAGCAGCGCGTCAGAAAGAATGTGGACGGCAAATCGGGCTTCCTCATAGGCGCGGCTTCAAGAACGAGCGACGCGAACAAAAACGACGTATACTCGACCTACTCCGACGGCGACAACGAGCTTGCGGCGCTGGAATTTAACTATGGTAAATATCTTATCATAAGCGGCTCGCGCGACGGCAGACCGGCGGACGGCGACAATATTGAAATATACGAGAGCCAGCCGCTGAACCTCACTGGTAAGTGGAACGCGGCGTTCTCCGCTTCGTGGAACGGTAAATATACTATCAATATAAATACCGAAATGAACTACTGGGCGGCGCAGCCCTTAAACATAGCCGACTGCGAAAGACCGTTTATTGATACCTTTGACGAGCTTGCAAAGAGCGGCGCCGTTACGGCGGCAAATCAATACGGTATTTTTAACGAGCGCGGTGATGGCGAGTACCGTCCCGGCGACCCGTGGGTAATGCACCATAACTATGACCTGTGGCGCGGCACTCAGCCTATAGATAACGCGACGGCGGGCTTGTGGCCGACAGGCGGCGCATGGCTTTTGGATCACGCATGGCAGTACTATCTCTTTACGGGCGATAAGGAATACCTTGCCGAGCTTTTCCCGTACATGGTGGGTTCGGCAAAATTCTTTACGGAATTCCTCGTGGTCGATCCTAAAACGAAATATCTTATAACGGCGGCGTCATGTTCACCGGAGCAGGGCGGCGTTCAGCCCGGTCCGGCAATGGACACACAGCTTGTAAGGAACCTCTACGACATGGTTCTCAAGGCCGGAGATATACTCGGAAAGACGGATGAAAACAAGGAATTATTCGATAAAATCCGCGAGCAGATGCCTTCGTCATATCTTGCGGACGAAAAGGGAAAAATCGCTCCAAATATAATCGACAGCGCCGGACTTATAAATGAATGGGTGCGCGGCGACGTAACGTTCGACATAAGCACAAGTTCATCGCCGACATGGACGGTGACAAACCCGTTCAAGAACAATGAGTCGGCAGGCGTATACGCGCATAACGCGTCAAATAACAGCACGCACCGTCACTGCTCGCATTTGTGGGAAATCTTCCCCGGCACACACCTCAGCGCGTACAGCGACGACGCGAACGAACAGAAGATATTCAAGGCGTACCAGAAATCCGTAGCGGCCCGCGGCGCGGGCACAGGTCAGGGCTGGGGGCTGGCGTGGAGAATAAACCTCAACGCGCGCGCCCTTAACGGCAATGCCGCATCCTCTATGCTTGAACAACTGTTCACCACGAGGACGTCGCCCAACCTGTTCGACCAACACCCGAATTTCCAGATTGACGGTAACTACGGCGCGACCTCAGGTATTATTGAAATGCTCGTGCAGAGCCATGACGGAGCGATTGACCTTCTCCCAGCTCTTCCGGACAAATGGGAAAGCGGCTCCATAAACGGCATAAACACAAGAGAAAACGCTATAGTTGACATCGCTTGGGAAGAAAACAAGCCGAGCGAGGCAAAGCTTCACGCGAAGGCTGACGGCGATATAAGAGTCAGAACAAAGTACGCGGCAGCGGCCGTGGTACGCGACGAGTCCGGCGAGGTTGTGGAACATGAGCTTAACGACAAAGCCGACATGATCACCTTTAAAGCCGCGGCGGGAAAAACCTATACCATCACCGATTTCGGCACGGGCATTATAGAGGGCAGCAAGGTATATAAAGCGAGCGAAACAACCGAATTTTACGCGTCCGACAATGGCAAAGTGCCTAAGCTTAACAGCGACGGCGTAAGCATCGGCTATATCTATAACAGAGACGGCGTGAAGATAGGCTACGCTGTAAATGACTTCGATTTTGACAACCTTGCCGGCATAACGCTTAACATAGCAAGGATTTACGGTGAAAATATGTATGTGTCAATCCATGTCGATACGCCGACGGGTACGGAGATTGCAAATCAAATTATAACAGCGGGTGATAACGAGCTGAAACTGAAGAACACGAGCGGAATAACCGGAACGCACAAGATTTATGTGCTTTACACTCAAAATCCGTATAGTGAAAAAGAAAAGTATATATGCAATGTAAACGACATAACCGCGCACTACAGCGCGTCGGTGCTTCCCACGCATAAGCCTACACAGCCGCCTGCGCCGACCGACACGCCAAAGCCGTCGGAACAGCCGACGCAGAAGCCGGAACGCGCACTTATCCTCGCGGCATATAATGCCGACGGCACGCTTGCGGAGGTCAGGATAGCCGCAAGCGAAAACGACACTATAACAGCTCCGGAGGGCGGAAGCGTAAAAATATTTACATGGGACAGTCTTGAGGGCATGAAGCCGCTTGCAGAGGCGGCGACCCCCAACCCCAATTCCCACTGACTCCAACGTATCCGCTCTTACGGCGGAGCCTCACCCGTCCCGTCCGACCGAAACATCCGATTTCTATCGGACGGTTAAACGCGCGGCAGCATTAAAACGCCCCCTATGGCTGCATTATGCCATAGGGGGCGTTCTTTGTTTAAATCATTTTTACATGTTTTCCGTTTCGGTAATGCTTTCAAGTACCTTTTCAAGCATTGCCTTATACTTTTCAAGCTTTGCTCTTTCCTCGTTCACAAGCTTTTCGGGCGCCTTTAGGATAAAGCCCTGATTATTAAGCTTTCCGCTTGCGCGCTTAATTTCACCCTCAAGCTTTTTCTTCTCGCCGTTAAGCCGCGCGAGCTCCTTGTCCTTATCAACCAACTCGCTCATCGGCAGATATATTTCCGCGCCGTGAACAACCACGTTTACTGCGTTCGCGTCAACGCCCGATTTATCGTTCTGTACAGCCACCTCGCTTGCGGACGCGAGCTTTTCAAAGAACACGGTTCCCTTTTTAAATACGTCCGCGTTGTCCGTAACAATAATCATCTTTGCCTTCTTTGACGGCGGAACATTCATCTCCGCGCGACTGTTTCTCACAGCCGAGATTGCGGACATAATCATTTCCATTTGCCTTTCCTCGTCCGTGAACACGAGCTTTTCGTCATATTCGGGGTATTTGCTTATTACGATGCTCTCGCCCTCATGCGGAAGGTGCTGCCATATCTCCTCCGTGATAAACGGCATGAACGGGTGCAGAACCTGCATTGTGCTTGAAAGCACGTACGTGAGCACATACTGCGCTGTTTTGCCTGTCGCGTTCTCCTTGTCGAAAAGTCTCGGCTTTATAAGCTCTATATACCAGTCGCAGAGCTTTTCCCATATGAAGCTGTAAATCTTAGCCGCTGCCACGCCCAGCTCGAATTTGTCAAGATTTGTCGTGACCTCTTTTACAAGCGTGTTAAAGAGAGACAATATCCATTTATCCTCAAGCTGCAAATCCTCCGCCGCCGGAAGTCTGTTCTCTGTTATGTCAAGGTTCATAAGCGCGAAACGCGACGCGTTCCATATCTTGTTCGCAAAATTTCTGCTCGCCTCGACGCCCGGCGCTCCCACAATCTTATTCACGTTCGGGTCGGGATTTTTTCCGGCCGGCACGGGCGGCTCGTAGGTTACGGGGAAACGCATATCATTACCCGGCGCGACGCCCGTTACAAGCGTGAACCGGAGCGCGTCCGCGCCGTACATCTCTATTATATGGAGCGGGTCCACGCCGTTGCCCTTCGACTTTGACATCTTCTCGCCCTTTCCGTCGCGGACAAGCCCGTGAATGAACACATGCTTAAACGGCGCCATGCCCGTGTGCTCGCATGCGGAGAATATCATCCTCGACACCCAGAAGAATATAATATCGTATCCCGTTACAAGCACGCTTGTGGGATAGAAGTAGTCAAGCTCCGGCGTCTTTTCCGGCCAGCCCAATGTTGAGAACGGCCACAGCGCCGACGAGAACCATGTGTCGAGCACATCCTCCTCCTGACGAACCTTTCCGCCACACTTGGGACATACCGTAATATCCTCCTTCGAAACGGTCATTTCACCGCAC
>CANRAG010000117.1 GCA_947628515.1 uncultured Clostridia bacterium
TTGGTTAAAAGGGGGATTAGTTTAATGTTTACGGATAAAGCGAAAATATATATAAAGGCCGGTAACGGCGGTAACGGAGCCATATCATGGCGCAGAGAAAAATATATTCCGGCCGGCGGCCCGGATGGGGGCGACGGCGGCAACGGCGGCAATGTGGTGTTCCGTGTCGATACCGGCATGACAACCCTTATGGATTTTCGATATAAGCGTAAGTATACAGCGGGCACGGGCATGGACGGCGCGGGCAAGCATTGCAAGGGCAAGCGCGGCGAGGATGTTATAATCAGCGTTCCGCAGGGCACGCTTGTGCGCGATGCTGAGTCAAACCTCATTATAGCGGATTTGTCAGACCCCGACAAGGAGGAAATAATCGCGAAGGGCGGTAACGGCGGCTGGGGCAACTCGCATTTTGCCACAGCTGTTCGTCAGGCTCCTAATTTTGCGAAGAACGGTCAGCCGGGCGAGGAAAGAGAGATAATTCTGGAACTGAAGCTTTTGGCCGATGTGGGACTTGTGGGATTTCCCAACGTGGGCAAATCCACGCTGCTTAACATGACGACAAAGGCGCGGCCGAAGATTGCGAACTATCACTTCACGACGCTTGAACCTAACCTGGGAGTGGTAGACCTCAGCGACCACAGAAGCTTTGTTATGGCAGATATTCCGGGCATAATCGAGGGCGCGAGCGAGGGCGTAGGTTTAGGTCATGAGTTTTTGCGCCATATTGAGCGCACAAGACTGCTCTTGCATGTGGTAGACGTGTCGGGCATTGAGGGAAGAAACCCTGTGGAGGACTTCGACATAATAAACCGCGAGCTTGCGGAATATGATATGGAGCTTGAAGAAAGACCGCAGCTTGTGGTGGCGAATAAGACCGACATAATTCAGGACGAGGAAGCGTATAACGCGTTTCTTGCGGAAATGGAAAGGCGCGGGATTGAGGTGTTTACTGTTTCCGCGGCGACCGGACAGGGCGTCGGAGAGCTTATGAAGCGAACCTATGAGGAGCTTTCGAAGCTGCCGCCGATTATAACGTTCGAGCCGCAGCTTGACCTTGAAGCGGAGCGGTTTACGGATAAGAGCGGCAAGGGCTTTGAGATACACCGTGAAGGCGATAAGTTTGTAATTACCGGCTCATGGATGGAATCCGTGGGCGGCAGCGTTACATTCGACGATAACGAGTCGCTCGCTTACTTCCAGCGCGCTCTTATTAACAGAGGGGTTATTGAGGAGCTTATAAATATGGGCATAGAGGAAGGCCAGATCGTAAGCATTGGCGACCTCGAATTTGAGTTTGTATATTAAAATTGCCCGAAGCGCGGAGAATGAGCAAACAGGGTTATGCGCGCCGATTATTATGTGCTGTCTTTATTCTGCAATTTGCACAAAAAGGCAAAGCAAATTTCTACAGTTCAATGTGGATAAACGAAAGAATTAATATTGTGTTTTCCGGTAAAATGTGTTATAATTTTATATAATGTGATTAGCGCTTTATGTAAGAAGCGTCTGTGATTTTTTGGGAGTGGATGGTAAATATCATAACTGCATTTTAAATACAGGCATTACAAGGAGGAAACATATGTGGATTAATAACCGAAATCTTTGCAATTATTGCTTCTCACCGCTTGATGCCGGGAACAGATGCCGAAACTGTGGCTTGTCCACGGGCGAATACCGCGCGGACGCGGATTTGCTCGTGCCGGGCACCAATCTTATCGGCAAATACATAATAGGCAAAACCTTGGGCAGGGGCGGATTTGGCGCTACATATCTTGCATATTCGCTCAACAGACAATGCCCGGTCGCGATCAAAGAGTATTTTCCAAACCAGATTGCGTGCAGAGCGAGAGGCGAAGCAAAGGTTTCAATTGTTTCGGGGGATAAACGTGATATTTTCCAGCATGGCGCAAAACGCTTTTATGAAGAAGCCAAAACGGTTGCGAAATTCAATAACTCAAGAAATGTAGTAGACGTCTATGAGTTTTTTTATGCCAATGATACCGTTTACTATTCCATGGAATATCTGGAAGGAGTCGATCTTAAAGGATATATAGAGATGAAGGGCGGAAGAGTCTCCGAGGCTGCGGCCATTAAAATAATGAAGGAGATAGGCGAGGCTCTTATCGTTATACACAGCACCGGAACGCTGCACCGCGATATTTCGCCCGATAATATATTTATTTGTAAAAACGGTGAAGTAAAGCTGATCGATTTCGGTTCCGCGAAGCAGGTTGTCGGCGAGCAATCAAAGAGCCTTTCCGTCATACTAAAGCAAGGATTTGCCCCGTATGAGCAATATCAGAAGGGCGGCAATCAGGGGATGTGGACGGATATATACGCGCTCGGCGCCACGATGTATTATACGCTTACCGGCAAGATACCGGATGACGCGATGAGCAGAGCGCAAAATCCTGAAATTAAAATCGATCCCAAATACGGCATATCACCGGCATTTGTCAATATTATCGATAAATGTATGCGGATGAAAATAAATGAGAGATTTCAGTCGGCGCACGAGCTGTTGGGAAAGCTGTATGCTATGGATTCGTTGGATGTAACCTTGTGGGATGACCCGCCAACGCCGCCGATTCCGCCAACGCCGCCGGTGCCGCCAACGCCGCCGTGGGGTTATCCGCCGTCGAATGACCCGCCGCCGTTGCCGCCGATGCCTCAGAAAAAAGACAGGTCCGGTCTTATAAAAGGGTTGATTATAGGGGGCGGAATTCTGTTTATAGTGGCAATGCTTGTAACGGTGTTTATAGAGCTTGTGAGGCAAGCGAACGCCGCGGCTCCGGAGATGGCTCAAAACGCGGCGGTAAATGTACTTGAGGTTTGTGACGCGCCGACATACAATATTATATAGTTTAGTATTTTAAGATATATTTTGAAAGAGGTGTTTTTATGAATGACCAGCAGAACAATCAACAGCAATATCCGTATTCACAGCAGCCGCCGCAGTATCCGTACTCGCAGCAGCCGCCGCAGTATCAGCCGCCATATCCGCCGGTACCGCCCAAGAAGGACAGGTCCGGTCTTATAAAAGGGTTGATTATAGGGGGCGGAATTCTGTTTATAGTGGCAATGCTTGTAACGGTGTTTATAGAGTTGGTGAGGCAGGCGAACGCCGCGGCTCCGGAGACGGTTCAAAACACGGCGGCGATCGTGGCGGAGGATTACGAAGCGTTCACGCCAATAGAAGCTTACATATAATATCGTTTAATATTAATTTAAATAAAAATATATTTGGAAGAGGTGTTTTTATATGAAAGAACCACAGAACAATCAACAGCCGCAGTATCCGTACTCGCAGCAGCCGCCGCAACAGTATCCGTACTCGCAGCAGCAACCGCCGCAGCAGCCGTATCCGTATTCACAGCAGCCGCCGCAGCAATATCCGCCGCAATATATGCCGCCGCAGCCGGAAAAGAAAGGCTCATTGAAAATATGGCAGGTAGCCGCGATTATGGGCGGAATTATATTCTTCCTCATAATTATTTTTGTTTTGGTTGTGCAGCTTGCGCATCCGAGCCAGAGTAACGTGAAGGACTACAGCGCGTACGCGCAGTATGAGGTACCGGTAAGACAGCTTGAAGTGGATGGTGATATAGTGGACCTTCCTCAGCGTATGCTGGACGTCAATGATTTGTCATATATCGCCATCGAGGATTTTGCGGACGTGTTTGATTATACGACGGAAACCGACGCCAAAAATCAGCAGGCGACGGTTTCCATGGGCAGCAGAAGCGTTACGTTCACGAACGGAAATATTAAGGCTAACGTGATGGACGGAGACAAAAGCACGATGGTAACGATGCTCGACGAGCCGCTGATGTTTGAGAATGAAGGCATGTATGTTCCTCTCAGGTCAATGCAGGAGATTTTTAACTTTGAACAGGTGGATTGGGACGAGGCAAACAACACGGTTATAGTATTGACGGGCAATAAAGCGAATTAAAACCGCCGCTTTATATTTTGTTCCGGAATACATATTTTAATTTACGGATTGACAGTCAGTTACTTAAGGAGCATGAAATGAAAATAGATTTGTTCAGCTATACAGACAAGGGTTCGCGTTCGCGTAACGAAGATTTTTCCGAGGTATATCAGGATGAAAAAGTCTTTGCCGCAGTGCTGTGCGACGGTTTGGGCGGGCACAACCGCGGCGATGTCGCGTCAAAAACAGCGGTCGGGGATGTTATAGAGGGAATAAAATTTCTGCCCGAGATAACCGATGAAGGTATTAACAGCGTTTTAAGCGTAGTTAACGACCATCTGATTAAGTGCCAGGAGGAAAATCCGGAGTATAACGGAATGAGAACCACGGTCGTGGGCTGTGCCATGGAGGGAGGAGGAAACCTTCTTCATTATTTTAATGCCGGCGATTCACGGTTTTATTTTTTTAAAAATCATACTTTGAATTGTATGAGCAAGGATCATAGCGTATCTCGGCTTTCGGTCGAAATGGGGCAAATATCATTTAATGATATTCGTTTTGACGCAGACAGGAGCAAGCTGCTTAAGGTTTTGGGGGAGAGCGGCACGGGAAATGTTTGCGCTGTATATCCACCTGTGACGGTTGAGTCGGGTGACGCGTTTCTGCTGTGCAGCGATGGATTTTGGGAATATGTTCTTGAAGAAGAAATGGAGGCCGATTTAGAAAAATCACGTACTGCCGAGGAGTGGATACAGCTTATGCTTGCGAGGCTTCGGCTCAAATGCGGCGAGGAAAATGACAACTATACGGCTGTGGGTGGTATTTTTAAGGGCGATGCGGGCGAGAATGTGGCAGGTCGCCATAGTGAGCCTCAGTTTTCCTACAGACGAAACAGACAAAAGAGTGAAAAGAAAAAAGTTTCTTTTAAAACGATCCTTCTGATATGCGCCGCCGCAGCGGCTATTATAGCGGCTTCGGTATTTTTAGGCGTCAAATTTGTGGGGTTAATGAGATAAAAATTCAGACAAAAAGGAGTATTTCAAATGAAAGATGTAGTAATTATCGGAGGGGGTCCGGGAGGATTATTGGCAGCGAAAACAGCCGTTGAAAACGGGTTGAGCGCGGTGGTAATTGAGATGAAGCAGTCGTATGACAAATTAAGACGCGCCTGTTCGCAGCAATTTATTTTGGATGATGATTATGAGGGTGAAGGCGTTGAGGTATGTGACGGTTATCTGAATTTCCCTAAAAGCGGATTTACCGTTCCGTATACGGGTAAGCTTGTTCCTGTATACAATAAATATTATCACTCGCCCAAAAATAAGGTTATGCGTTTTGCAAGAAATGACGGCAAGGAGCCGTTTTCATATAAATTTGACAAGCAATATATGTTAAAGGAGCTGTATAATATATGCAGCGACATGGGCGTTGAGTTTATGCTTGGCACGACCGCTGCGGGCGGACGCGATAACGGTGATTATGTAGAGGTGGATATAAAAACATCAGAGGGAACCGGCGTTGTCAAAGGCAAAAAGCTTATAATCGCCGAGGGCGCGAATGCGGCGTTATGCGCAAAATTCGGATTGAACGAAAACAGACCGCATATAGCGAGCGCGCTTACGGTTAAATATATCATGAGCGGCATAAGCGGCGTGGAGAATAACAGCTGGAATTTGTATTACGGCAGAGCGTACAAGTCGAATGCCGCAATTATCATAGGTCCGAGCCTGTACGGCGACGGGATTTATGAGGTTACTGTTACGGGCGATTCCAAGAACAGACCGGATGATATATTTAAAGTGATGAGCACCGAAAGCCCGCTAAAGGACAATTTTGCAAACGCGAAGTTAGAGGACAAAATGGGCTGCTTTGTAAAAGCGTATATGTCCATGGCAAACCCCTACAAGGGGAATATCATAGCGATAGGCGACGCGGCGGCATTTGTGGAAGTGGAGGTACAGGGAGCGTTCCTTTGCGGATACCATGCGGCTAACGCTGTTAAAGCGGAGCTTGACGGACAGGACGGTTTTAAGCAATATACAAAATGGTGGCAGGAGTCGTTTGAGTTCAATAACGGCGACCATTTAAAGGTATCACAGGGCTATGCCCTCGTACCCGTATACACGGATGATGAATTGGATTATCTTTTCGGCCTTGTGGAAGGAGAATGCATGCACGGTACATACAGCCAGTATAAGACGCCGAAGCTCATGTGGGACGGTTTCCTGTCGCATGTCGATAAAATAAAGGCGGAGCGTCCGGATACATACGCAAAAATCGAGAAGCTTAACAGTATGTCACTTGATGCGGCAATAGGTAAATAAAATTTAATATATCAGGTTAAAATAAACTGACAGCTTGAAAATAGCATCTGCAAAACGCGGATGCTATTTCTGTGACTGTATGTAATACTATATTGCGGCATCTTTATTTAAAATAACAATTTATAAGGAGGCACAAAATGAGCGATTGCACACATGATTGCGGCAGCTGCGGCTCAAACTGCGGCGAGCGTATGGCGCCGTCAAAGCTGCCCGCAAACCAATTTAGCAATATAAAGAAAGTAATAGGTATAGTGAGCGGTAAGGGCGGCGTTGGGAAGTCGCTTGTAACCTCAATGCTCGCATGCCTTTCAAAGAAGCTGGGTTACAATACCGCAATTTTAGACGCGGATATTACGGGTCCGTCAATTCCTAAAATGTTCGGGATTAAAAATCGCGCGGGCGCAACCGAGCTGGGATTGATTCCGGAGGAAACAAAAACGGGCATAAACGTTATGTCGCTTAACCTCATTCTTGAAGAAGAAACGCAGCCGGTCATATGGCGCGGCGCGATTATTTCAAACGTTGTTGAACAGTTCTGGACGGAGGTTATGTGGGGCGATATTGATTTCATGTTTGTGGATATGCCGCCCGGCACGGGCGATGTTCCGCTTACGGTGTTCCAGTCGCTGCCGATTGACGGTATCGTTGTTGTAGCGTCACCGCAGGAACTGGTGGGGATGATTGTTGAAAAAGCGGTAAATATGGCAAATCTCATGGATATTCCTGTTCTCGGCATGGTGGAGAATATGAGTTATTTGAAATGCCCCGACTGTGGCAGGGAGATCAAGGTGTTCGGAGAAAGCCGCGCGGAAGAAACAGCAAAGAGCTATAACATCCCGTTCATAGGGAAAATCCCAATTGATCCGGCCATTGCCGCGCTTTGCGACAGAGGCGGCGTTGAGGATGCGGAGGGTGGATATATTGACGCCTTTGCGTCGGTTTTGGAGGAGCTTGCAAAAAAGCCAAAGGCGCCGGTCGAGGTCCCTTATGACAACGGTGAAATCAATCAGCCCGATATCGCCTGCGCGCACCATGACGGTGACGGCGAGCATCATTGCGGCGGAGGCGGCGGCTCCTGCGGTGGCGGCTCCTGCTGCGGTTGAAAGTAAAAAAAAGAAGTGGGGGCAGTCCTCACTTCTTTATTTTGTTTCCAGTATCTTTT
>CANRAG010000118.1 GCA_947628515.1 uncultured Clostridia bacterium
AGTGCCTGTCGCCGTTACCGTTATATCAGCCGTATCGGAAACAGTCACGCTTTCCGTTGCCTTAATGCCGTCCTCGCCGGATGTAATGTCAATCGTTCCGCCGCTTATCGTAATTTTGCCGTTGACAAATTGATTTTCAACAACCGCGTCGTCGGCTATTACCGGAAGATTCACCTCGTTCGCCTTAATGCCCTCCGTGCCGGAGTTGATCGTAATATCGCCGCCTGTTATCGTGCAGTAATTATCCGCTTGTATTCCGTCGCCCGCGGCGGTAATGTCGAACGTGCCGCCCGCGATTGTAACATAGCCCTTGTCCGCTTCAATCGCGCCCGCAGTGACAATATCCGTATCAATAGCGTCTGACTTAATGCCGTCGCCTTCGGTGGTTTTTATCGTAACCGTACCGGTTTTATCGGTAAATTCCACTCCGTTGTCACCTTTAACCGCATTATTCACCGCCGTCACGTCAAGATTAGCGCCTTTTTTAATTTTCATATCCGCGCCGCATACCAAACCGTTTTTGACGTTTCCGTTAACCTTGAGCGTACCCGCACCGCCTATGTCAAGGTCGCGCTTTGAATAGAAGCAGCCCTTCGGGTCCTTTGACGTAGTGTAGTTTGTGTAAGCCGATGTGTCGGTAAACGTGTTTGTCGTGCCGTCGGCAAGCGTAATGCCTATCTTGCCGCCGCCCGCGTTAAACGGCGCGCTGTCGGAGCAGGTCACGTTTACGCCGCGAAGCTCTATATTCACCGCGTCCTTTTTGCCGAGCGCGTCCGATACGACGATCTGACCGTCATTAAGCGTTCCTTCTATGATATAGTCGCCGACTGCCGTTATAGTAACGGTAGTGCCTTCAACCGTAACGCCGTCCACGCCCGAAGCGTCGATCTCCGTATTTTTCAGATGAATGATCCCATCGCCCTCCGGTATGGGGGTAGGTGTCGCGTTCGGATCGGGTGTATTGTCCGGCTCCGCCGTCGGAGTTGCCGTTGGTATGGGTCCACTGTAATACTGCTTATCGAAAAGCGGTTTCTGGTCGTTATCCCAAATAAATATGCTTGCTCCATCGCCGATACCGGTAAGCTCCGCTGTGTATTCCGCTCCTTGTACAGCGTTGTCAGTATGCCATACCGCCGCTTTTTTCAGTATCGTTCCGCTGTATTCGGCTCCTATCACATATATTCCGCCGCCCTCCGGCGCGGTAAACGATACCGAAAGACCTGTTTCCGTTTCCGTAATACCGACGTCAGCCTCGTCCGCCAGCGCGGTAATACCGAATGTCAGCATAACCGTGATTAAAATTGATAAAAATTTCTTTTTCATAAAGTTGCCTCCTTTAACTTAAAGCAATCTGAATTATTTTCGGAACATTATATTTTATTCAAATCATTAAATCTCCCACGGTAAATGCTTTTCATCAATGTTTTCGGCATTGTGCGCGGCAATATTTTTATTTATTCTGTCGAGAAGTCCTCCGAGCTGCCGAACATCCTCGTCCGTAAAGCCGTCAAACATTATATTATCCGTTTTATCAAAAATCTCCGTTCCGTATCCGAGCGCCGTAACGCCCTTATCGGTTATATACATTTGCTTTATACGCAAATTATCCTCATTAATTTTTTTCTCGATAAACCCCGCGTGTTCCATTTTCTTGGTTGACTGCGTTACCGCGGCAGGTGTAATCTTCAGCTTATTTGCAATATCGACCTGTATACATCCGGGATTTTGACGTATGTATTCGAGCACGGGGACATATTCCCACGAAAGCTCGCTTCCCTTTATACATTGATTTAGAAACTGTCTCCTCAGTATTCTTAAATATATCAGTTTGCTGACTGTTTCCGTAAATTTAGTAGCCAATCAAGTCACTCCTTCGCGCAAAAGATTAAGCACTTAATTATTTTATCATTAACTGTTTTGCCATACAATGTATAATTCCGAGAATTTTGTATAAAAAACCGAGCTGCGCTATTTGCGCAGCTCATAACACGAAAGAACCGACCCCCGCTTGTTTCTGAATCACACTCTCATTATATATTTAAAGCGTTTATTCGGAAGCTTTTGCAAGTGGCTTCATACCGTTGATACTGTTCCATACGAATACGCGCGAATCGGCGTTATGCGTAATTGTGCGTGTTTCATGCGGCTCGAAGCGCATTTCGGCAAACTGCACGTTTTTAAGGCGCTCGCCGCTGTATTCCGCAATAATTACCGTCACTGTATTCGGAGCGTCGGAATCGTTGCAAATATCGCTGTAGCTGCCGTAACCAGTTACGATAAAGCACGGTTCGCGGGTAGGCAGCGGGGTGGGCAACGGTGTTTCTGTCGATTGTGGTATTTCTGTAGGACCAGGTGTGGCGGTCGGCTTCACCGTGGGTGTTGCTGTCGGTTTCACCGTCGGCATGGCTGTGGGCTTTGTCGTGGACGTTGGTGTAGCTGTCGGCGTGGGCGTTGGTGTCGTCGTAGGCGTGGCAGTCGGCTTTGACGTAGGCGTAGGGGTTGGCGTCGGTAAAGAATCAACCACTGAAAAATGTATCCATTTCGAATCTAACACCCCGGTGTCATTTCCTGCCGTAATGTATGCACTATATTCTCCAACCACATCAAATGAGGTGCTATATTCAGATGGAATTTTTTGTGCTTTTATTATATGCTCTCCAACAGCATTATCTGTATCTCTAAATACTGACAAGTTAAAGTTTGTTGCATAATCAGAGCGCGAATAAAAATTGATCGTTTCACCTTTTAAATATATTTCCTTATCTGTTGACAGATTTGCATATTGTGGAGTTTTTCCTGTTAAACCATATATGGAAAAATGTTGTGCCGAGCTTTCATTTTTTGTGAACATTTGTATATTTGTTCCATCTTCTGTTGACCCTCCGGTAACATCTAAACGACCTCTGCTGCATTGAGGAACTAAATATTGATTTCCGTTCTCATTGACAATGTACCATCGCTGTGCGGTTGACCCATTATCGTCATATACTTTTACATTTGCACCGGATTCTGCCGATGCCGATTCTACGTCCAAACATTTGCCGTCTTTTAGAGATACTATCTTATAGCTGCCGTCACTTTGCCGTAGAAATCTCCATTTTTGACTGTCGGACGGAATTTCGGCCCTTAAGCTTACATTATCTCCGTCGTTTGTTAAATGCTTCCATGAGTTCATATTTATTATAAAAGCATAAAAGTCGTCACCATATCCTATAGGATCAATTATATCAAAATCAACACTTTTTGTATCAATACCTCCCGAACCATTATATACAGAGAAATAGGCATGATAACTTCCTACACCGAGATCTGCGGCGGAAACAGAAAAGGTTGTTCCGCAATCCTGAGTAATAACGCGACCAACTCCCGCTTTATCAAGCCCTATTACCTGTCCTTTTGCGCATACAGTGGAGACGGAGATATAAACAGTTTCTTTTAAGGAAAATGTTTTCTTATCGGTCCAAACATCCGAATAAGCTGGTTTTCCTACCACGGAAAACGTTATTCCCTTTGAATCAGTACCGCCGGCCGAATTAGTAGCTGTTATCCAAGCATAATAATCGCCGTATCCTAATTGTGATGCTGATATAGAATATGTACTGTTAAGCTCGGTAAATAACATTTCTTCCCATGTCTCTTGTCTTCGTATACTCATGACAAAGTTTGAAGCCCCATCCGCATGAGGCGTTAATTCAATCGTATCTTGTATGTCATACCATACTTGATTAAGAGTGAGGTACACATTAGTCGGCGCAGTTGCTGCCGCATATGCAGGGCGGCAATAGCCGTGGATTGTGCTGTTGCTGAGCGAATATGAGCCTGTTGTTACCATATCTGATTTATTTCCTTCGATAGTATAAACCATGCTGCCGTCAGATCCCGTTACTATACCGATATGTTTCTCGCCGCTGCTGTATTTAAATATTACCAAATCCCCTCTTTGCGGTGTTGTGCTTCCTCGTGTGTAATATCTTCCTCTGGCACTGAACCAGTTTTTCATTGAGTTGCTCGCATCATAGCAGCTGTAGGATGTCGGAATTATATCGGAGCCTATTCCTACCTGACGGGCGCACCATATGATAAAAGCGGCGCACCAGCTTTGTCCCTGCATACTCGAATCCAACTCATCCCAATATTTTGTATGGTTATTTCCCGTTTCGCGATAACCTATTTCCCCTTCCGCTACGCGTATAAGATCATCGGCTGTACCATTTGCGTAGACAGTATTTTGCGGCGGCGTTATTGCCATTGAGATAAACAAAATTGCAAATACGGTTAACATACTTATAAATTTTTTTCTCATAAAAACATCATCCTTTCAAAAAAATTTCAACTAAAAAAGTGCGCCGCATAAATCCTCAGCGGCGCACCCAAAAACGCCACTTTGATTTAATGCTGCGACACACATCATACACAAATAAAAATCAACCAAGTATGATTATCAAAGCGAGCGCCTTTAGCAAGCGCAAACTTAGGTTGACTTTTATTAAGATGTATGTCGCAACTATACTATACCATAAATTCTATTAATTGTCAAGAAAATAAATTTAATAGAACTCTGAAGTGATGATGAAAAACGGATAATACGAGAGAACCGACCCCGTGTGTTTGACCCCGCGTGTTTATTTGATTAATATTTCCCCACGCAAAAAAGCGCGTCCGAAAACGCGCTTTTTGCGTGTTGGATTTTCAGTTCTATTCCGACATCACATCCGGACTCCTTTATTTTTCGGTTTGAGGGTTGACAACATTCTTGCTTTTGTGTATAATAGTATTGAACCTAAGTTTGCTAAAGCTTTTAGGCAATTGGAGCCTATTAGAACTGAGCAATGCTTGGGTTCTTCTTTTATCCGCAAAAACATATTGTCTATATCGTCTCCAATCCGCCGCGTGTTCGTCGTTTAGTACGGATTACAGCTCTCCAAACGCCTTTATCCATTCACGCGCGATAAGCTCATGTCCCGCGGCGGTTGGGTGCAATCCGTCTGACAGCCAGTAGTCCGCCGCCACTGTTTTTGCCGCGTCATCAAACTTCCGCATAAGCGGTATGAACTTTAAACCAAATCTTTCGGCAATATTCTTTGCGGCTGCAGCCTTTTTTTCAACTCCGTATCTGAATTCATCCCAATCCTCCTCGGTTGCCGATGCTTTCAGAAGGAACGGCTCCAATATCATAATTTTTATATCCGGCAGCGCCTCTGTTACCTCTTCGATAATCATAGCGTAATACTTCTCAAATTGTTCGGTATCCACTCCGTCTTCGTACATAAATTCATGCCCCACATCATTAACGCCTATGAGAATACTCATTATATCAGGTTTGAGGTTAATTATATCTCTCTTTATTCTTGCAAGCAAATCAATGCTTCTGTTTCCCGATATTCCGCGGTTAACAAATTCATATTCGCCGGGATACAGAAATCCAAGCTCGGCTGATACCAAAGTTGGGTATCCTATTCCTCTGTCGGCATCATTCTCTCTTGACCGTCCGGCGTCCGTAATTGAATCGCCTTGAAATAAAATTTTCTTCATAGTGTTAAACATCCTTTCCACTTCATAAAGTATTTTCTTCGTTTGACTCTATTTCATCTATTGTTAAAACCGAATCATACTATGGTTTATAAGCGCAAACTTGTTTCGTCCATATCTTTGGCATTCGCGCGTTTCCATCCATATCCATTATACCACTTCCGCCCGATTTGTCAACGGTTTTTTTATCATCCTGCCACTCCGCCTTTTTTCTTCAAGTAAGGGGTTGGTATGCGCCTTCGGTTTGTCCTTCTTGTTCGGGATAAACGGATTGACAGACTTCTTAGCCACCTCTTTTGCCTCGTTCGGATTTTTATCGGGCTCGCCTTTGCGCAGTGAATAGCGCGGTTCGAAGGCAGAATTTTTTTCGGTTGTGGGTTTGACAATGTCGTCCGGCTGTGGTATATTATTGTCAGATACAGGTTGTTGGTTCCTGCCTGAGTTATTCGTTTTAAACGATGAAACTATCGGGACAGCTCCTGTATTTTTGATACACAACATCTCCGTCCCCACGCGCTTTTTCGTCCCCGCGCGTTTTTTTCTGTTCGTACCATTTTAATGTTCCCATGCAAAAAGCACGTCCGAAAACGTGCTTTTAAGCAGTAGTTAGTTTTTTAGATTAATTTGCCGCAAGATAACGCTGGGCATAGAACACAACATATCACTCCTCG
The DNA here is from genome assembly GCA_947628515.1 of uncultured Clostridia bacterium. Taxonomy (GTDB): domain Bacteria; phylum Bacillota; class Clostridia; order UBA1381; family UBA1381; genus Ornithomonoglobus. The sequence continues at coordinate 6,201 of CANRAG010000118.1, forward strand.
CATATTCTTCCCCGCGTGTTATTTATTCAAATTATCTTGAACAACCGCTTCAATCTCGACTGCGTATTTAACAGCATATTCCTCACAAATTTTTAGTGTTTCTTCAAGTAATTTATTTCTTTCATCAGCTCCGACGGCTTTTTTTATTTTCGCATAAAGCTCGCGTTCCCGCTCGTTCATATCCTCGACAATTTCCCAGCGTCCGCCCGGACTGCTCCCGTCAACCGGTCGCGGATTGTCTTGAAAATACATATAATCCTCGCCGCTGTCATCGAATACTCTGTAATAGCCTATATCGCTAACAGTAGCAATATATGTTTGTCCGTCAGTCAAGCCATCGACGCCGAAACTTTCGCCTATATACTTTAGTTTCATTTCTTTTCACTCCTATTTTTTACTTTTGCATTATACTGTTTGTATTCACATTCATACCAATGCACATCAAAAATATACTTCTCACTTTCAATTTTCCCGACACGCTTTTCCCATTCGCCTTGAGAACCACCGAATTTTTCTATGAGATATTTCTCAACACGTAATCCCTTTTTACTGCCCGCACCGGCTATTGTTTTTGTATGTGTCATAACCGCCCCTGTAGGAATAAAATTCTTTTCTCCGTTTATCCAGATGTAATCAAGCCGTTCTTGCAAAGAATTACGTTTTTTTTCGTAATCGAGTTTCAAATCCTCATACTCGCCACTTCCATTATACTTCATCTCACGGAATTTGTCAAACGTTTCCGGTACATTTTCCTCGCCCAAAACCTCGCGATATTTTTCATATTGCTTCTCGTCCTCGTTACGCAACTGCTCACTCGCATTAACAGCTTCTTTCTCCGTCTCCATTGCTTCAAGTAATGCGTTTGGAATTTCATCCGTCCCTATCGGGTCAAAAAATGCATCCGAAAAATCTTTATTTTGAAATCTCTTCAGCGCTTCACGGATCAGGTTAGGATCGTCCATCGTCTGCTCCGCCTTTTTTTTCTTCAAGTAAGGGGTTGTGACGCGCCTTCGGTTTGTCCTTCTTGTTCGGGATGAACGGATTGACAGGCTTCTTAGCCACCTCCTTTGCCTCGTTCGGATTTTTATCGGGCTCGCCTTTACGCAGCGAGTAGCGCGGTTCGGAGGCAGAATTTTTTTCGCACGGTTTTTGAATGAGTGAACAAATTATGAACAAATCCAGTTATTCACAATTTTGTCCAAATAAGCACTATCCAA
>CANRAG010000119.1 GCA_947628515.1 uncultured Clostridia bacterium
TGTGGTAAAAACTATTATATCACTTTTTTAGGTTGTTGTCATCTTTTTATTGTAACATATCTATTTTAACACAACAACAAATCATATTTCCCGACAAACCGGTTCCGCCGCTGAGATAACGCTGTAATATTCACAAAATGCATAAATTTTTGCATAAAATACCGTATACTACTTGAAAAAAACGGTTAAGTGGTGTATAATTATTATTACTATTTGACTATGAAGCGATACTGCGCGTTATTATGTCGTTTGTTTGAGCAATTGCCAAAGCAGGACACGCGGTATTCTTTAACTTAGTCGATAGGCGGACTGTGACCGATTATCAACATACAATATTGTGATTGGCGGAAGGTGCTATGAAGATTGCAATTATTACGAATATAAATAAGGATGCGGGGCTGTTAACGGCAGTGCGCGCCGCCGCGCTGCTCGACGGACGCGCGGAGCTTTATATGCCGAAGGACTGTATATTGCCGAAGGATTTCAATATAAGCTATGTGACGTATGACGAGCTGTGGAAGGCGGCGGACGCGGCGCTTGTGATAGGCGGCGACGGCACGCTTTTACGCGTTGCGGCAAGGTGCGCGCGCAATTTGATACCGGCGCTGGGCATCAACCTCGGCAAGGTGGGATTTCTGACGGAGGTTGAGCCGGACGATATGGCGGACGCTGTCGCGAGACTTTTAAGCGGCGATTACAGCATAGAAAAGCGTATGCTTCTTAAAATAACGGTTAACGGCGAGAGCATGAGCTATCACGCGCTAAACGATGTGGTCATTGCCAAGACGGAGGGGACGCGGCTTATAAGTCTTGATTTATTCACGGACGGCGAGCCGGTAAACCATTATGTCGGCGACGGGTTGATCATAGCGACGCCCACCGGTTCCACAGGATATTCAATATCCGCGGGCGGACCCGTGGTGGACCCGCGTATGAATTTATACATCTCAACGCCTATATGTGCGCATATGCTCTCCGTGCGCAGCGCAATTCTTCCGGCGGAAAAGTCGCTTACCCTGCGGCTCGGCAGGGATTATGAGGAGAATTCCGCGATTATAAGCACGGACGGGGAGCGGCAGCGGTTTATTTCACCGGAGGACGAGATTGTAATAACGAAGTCAAACTATGAGTTTGAGCTTATCAGAATAGGAACGAGCAGCTTCTACAGCACGCTTATAAGTAAGCTGTCATAGGGAGGGGATATTGTGAAATATAAGAGACAAAACAAAATAATAAGTATAGTAAAGAGTATGCCCATTCATACTCATGACGAGCTTATAGAGATGTTGAAAAATGAGGGGTTTCAAATAACGCAGGCGACCGTTTCCCGTGATATTAAGGAGCTGGGGCTTATAAAAATTCCGTCAAGCGACGGCAGCTCGGTATATTCCGTGCCGAAGCCCGCAAATGACGATAATATAGCAAGGATAGATATGGTCGCGGACTCGGTGCGAAATGTCGTCGCGGCAATGCATACGATTGTTATTAACACATATCCCGGTATGGCGCCGGCGGTTGCATCCGCTGTTGATAACTCAATGCGCAAGGAGATTTTAGGCTCAATCGCGGGCGATGATACGGTGCTTATAATCACTGAGTCGCCGGAGATTGCGGGAGAGCTGGAAAAAAAGATTAAAAACATATTCAAGGCGGAGTAGGTCAACGCGTCAAGGAGTGTGATTATAAATGCTTGAACAGCTTACAATAAGGAACGTTGCGGTAATAGACCGTCTGGAAGTATCGTTTCGCGGCGGCGTAAGCGTTTTAACCGGCGAGACCGGCGCGGGCAAGTCTATAATTATAGATTCGATAAATATGATACTCGGCAGCAGGGGCAACAAGGAGCTTGTGCGGCGGGACGCGGAAAAGGCGGAGGTTCAGGCGGTGTTTTCAATGCCGGACACGGTTCGCGCGGCGCTTGAAGAAAACGACATAGATACCGACGACGGCGAGGTTATAATAAGCCGCCGTATTACGAGGGACGGAAAGAGCACGGCGCGTATTAACGGCACGGTCGTAACGCTTAATCTTCTGCGCGATATTGCCGATATGCTGATAAATATACACGGTCAGCATGATAATCAGGCATTGTTAAACCCGTCGAGACATATTATGTTTCTGGACGCGTACGCGCATACGGAAAGCGAGCTTGACGAGTACAGGACGCGGTATGAGCGGACGCGTCAGATAAGCAAAAGACTGAAATCGCTGGAGATGGGCGAGCAGGAGAGGATGCAGCGGCTTGATTTGCTCAAGTATCAGATAGACGAGATAAGCGCCGCGGCTCTCGTTGAGGGCGAGGACGAGGAGCTTATACGACATAGGACGCTGCTTGAAAACGCGGAGGAGATAAGCGTGAACGCGGAACGCGCATACGCGAGTCTGTACGATTATCCGGACGGGCGTTCGGCGTATGATATGATAAGCGAGGCTGTGGAAGCTTTGAGTGAAATAGCGAAGATGAGTCCGGAGCTTGGCGAGGTATACGAGGCGATATCCTCGGCGATGTATTCTGTTGAGGATGCGGCGCATGATGTGCGCAGCTTTGGCGAGAGGGTTGAGTTCAGCCCGCAGGAGCTTGACGATGTTAACGAAAGACTTGACCTGATAAACAGGCTTAAACGTAAATACGGCGGCAGTATTGCCGAGATAAACGCGTTCGCAAAGCGCGCGGGGCGGGAGCTTTTCGATATAGAGACAAGCAGCGAGCAGAGCGACGCGCTTCGAAGCGAGCTTGACGCGGAAGGTGAGAAGCTTGCCGCGGCGGCGGAACGGCTTAGCCGAAAGCGGCGCGAGGCGGCAAACAGGCTTTCGGACGAGATAGAGGCGGCGCTTTTGGAGCTTAATATGGAAAAGGCGGTATTTTCGGTAAACATCACGCCTAAGAAATATGCTCAGGATGGCGCGGATGATGTCGAATTTGTGATAGCGACAAACCCCGGCGAGGATTTGAAACCGCTTGTAAGGATTGCGTCGGGCGGAGAGCTGTCAAGAGTGATGCTCGCTATAAAGTCCATACTTGCCAAATCGGACGATGTGGACACGCTCATATTTGACGAGATTGATACCGGAGTATCAGGCGCGGCGGCGCAGAAGATTGCGGATAAGCTTAAAGCTATAGGCGCGGACAAGCAGGTTATCTGCATTACGCATCTGCCGCAGATTGCGAGTATGGCGGACACCCATTTTCTCATACTTAAAGACGTTGACGGCGAGCTTGCGAGGACAACGCTCGAGGAGCTTGACAAAGAGGGCAGAGTTCACGAGCTTGCAAGGATAGTCGGCGGCGGAGCGGCCGGAGAGGAATACGCGAGAGAAATATTAAAGAGATAGTATAAAACGGAAACCGCAGACAACGGTTTCCGTTTTTTAAAGTAGGAAAAAAGATATATAAACGAAGAATTCTGTATCCAAAGGACTTTAATCGACGGATTCGATAAGCGCATATTTGCCGTCCTTGCGCTGATAAACGACATTCATTTCGTTTGTTTGGACATTCTTAAAAACGAAGAAGTCGTGTCCGAGCAAATTCATCTGTAAAATTGCTTCTTCGGTTGACATTGGCTTTACAGTGAACCGCTTCCTTTTAACGATTTCAAATTCATTGGAATCAGCCTCCTCATCAACATAGCTTGCACCGGATAAGAGCTTATTGTCCGAAACCGATGCAGACTTAATCCTCTTTGCGAGTTTTGTCTTGTTCCTGCGTATCTGACGCTCTATTATATCTATAATTTTATCTATCGCGGCAAGAATTTCCTTATCTTCAACCTCTGCTCTGTAAATCATGCCCGAAGCGTTAATCTGCGCCTCGATATAGTCATTGTCTTTGATAGTCCCCAGAACCACCCTTGCAGATGATTCTTCTCTGAAAAACTTATCAAGCTTCGAGAGCTTTCTCTCAATATATGAGCGCACATCGTCCTTCAAGTCATATTTCCTGGCAATTATGTTGAACTTCATAAATCATCCACTCCTTTTGCTTCTTGCGCGAAGATAAATCTTCTACTATATATATACCACGAAAAACGAAGTTTAAACATATATTAAAAAATATTATAAAAAATTCATGCAAACTATTTACAAAGCGAGAGGTATTGTGGTATAATGTCAGGTGAGAAATTTTGTCCGCGTATAGCGGGTGTTTACATAGAAAGGAAGTTTTAACAATGGAAAAAAAGAACATAGATTGGAGCAATCTCGATTTTGGTTATATAGAGACCGATAAGAGATATGTTTCAACCTGGAAGGACGGAGCATGGGACGAGGGCCGGCTTATCGGCGATTCAATGATTACCATGAGCGAGTGCGCGTGCGTATTGCAGTACGCTCAGACAATCTTTGAGGGTATTAAAGCTTATGAAACGGTTGACGGGCGAATAGTTACGTTCCGTCCCGACCTTAACGCGGAGCGTTTCGCAAGCTCGGCGGAAAGGATGGAAATGCCGGTATTTCCGCGCGACAGGTTCGTTGACTCTATAAAGAAGGTTGTAAAGGCGAACGCGGCGTATGTGCCGCCGTACGGAACGGGCGCGACGCTGTATGTAAGACCGTATATGTTCGGCATAAATCCGGTTATAGGCGTTAAGCCGGCTACGGAATTCCAGTACAGAGTGTTTACGACTCCGGTCGGTCCGTATTTTAAGGGCGGCGCGAAGCCGATAACGATAAGAGTATCAGATTTTGACAGAGCCGCTCCGCACGGGACAGGTCACATAAAGGCAGGACTTAACTATGCTATGAGCCTTCACGCTATAGTTGACGCGCATAATCAGGGCTATGATGAAAACATGTATCTCGATCCGCAGACACGCACAAAGGTTGAGGAGACCGGCGGCGCAAACTTCCTGTTTGTAACAAAGGACAACAAGATTGTAACCCCGAAATCAAATTCAATTCTTCCGTCGGTTACAAGACGCTCGCTTATGCATGTCGCGGAGCATTATCTCGGACTGGAAGTTGAGGAGCGGGAGGTATATCTCGACGAGGTTAAGGATTTTGCCGAGTGCGGTCTTTGCGGCACGGCGGCGGTTATCTCACCGGTCGGAAAGGTTGTGGACCACGGCAAGGAAATCTGTTTCCCGAGCGGTATGGAGGAGATGGGGCCGACAATTACAAAGCTCCGCGAGACACTCACGGGCATACAGATGGGTACGATTGAAGCGCCCGATGGCTGGATTGTTGAAATTTGAAAAGGTAACACATATGTCGGGGCGGTCGGTTGACCGCCCTGTTTTTTAAGAGGTTATGAAACGAACGTTAGAATATAAAATCACGGATGAATATTCCGGCTGCAAGGTGGAATATATACTAAAGCGTCGGCTTCGTATTTCCGGCTCGCTTATACGGGAGCTGAAAAAACATCCTGACGGCATACTCCTTAACGGAGGCCATATCCGCACAATTGATATTGCCGATACCGGAGACGTTATAACGGTAAATATGTATGATACGCAATCGGAAAATATCAAGCCGCAGGATATTCCGCTCGATATTATGTATGAGGATGAGGATATATTGATAATAAACAAGCAACCGGGCATACCGACGCACCCTTCTCCGGGGCATTTTGACTATACCTTAGCTAACGGTGTTATGTACCACTACATCCAAAACGGAGAAAATCATATGTTCCGCGCGGTAAACCGGCTCGACAGCGGCACATCCGGAGTGATGTGCATCGCGAAAAACAGCTACGCGCACGCGAGACTGGGCGGGGATATAAATACGCACGAGCTGAGAAGAAAGTATCTTGCGATAGCCGAGGGGCGATTGACGGGCGGGGGAACAATAGACGAACCGATTGCCCGTGTGGATTTTATTAAACGCGCTGTGCGACCGGACGGACAACGCGCCGTGACGCATTACAGAGCGGTGGAGAGCTTCGGTGACTACACCCTCGTTGAGCTTTGGCTCGAAACGGGGCGCACGCACCAAATACGGGTGCACATGTCGCATATAGGCCATCCGCTTCTGGGCGACTGGCTTTACGGAACGGAGGATAAGGCGTTGTTTCCGCGTCAGGCGCTTCATTCGTCATATCTGCGGCTGATACATCCCGTAACGGGTGAGGAACTGGAGTTTATGCCGCCGCTCGCGGCGGATATGGAGAAATTTAAAAATGACCTGCAATAAAGCTTACGCAGGTCATTTTCAGTTTCAGCATCAATCGTTAAACCCGTTCGGGTGGGTTGACTGCCATCTCCATGAGTCCTCGCACATTTGTGCGATGTCGCGCTTCGCTTCCCAGCCAAGCTCGTTTTTGGCCTTTGTCGCGTCCGCGTAGCATTCGGCAATATCGCCGGGACGTCTGTCCTCGATAGCGTACGGCAACTTTTTGCCGCATGCCTTTGAGAATGCGTCTATAATCTGAAGCACACTGTAGCCGTTGCCGGTGCCGAGGTTGTATATGTGTACGCCCTCTTTGCCCGAGCAGTGCTCTATTGCTCTCAGGTGGCCGAGCGCGAGATCGACAACATGTATATAGTCGCGAACCCCTGTGCCGTCCGGCGTAGGATAGTCGTTGCCGTAGACATGAACTTTTTCAAGCTTGCCAACCGCAACCTGCGCCACGTACGGAAGAAGGTTATTGGGGATGCCCTTCGGGTCCTCGCCGAGTTCGCCGCTCTTGTGCGCGCCTATGGGATTGAAATATCTTAAAAGCGTTACCGACAGTTTCGGATTCGCCTTTGAGGCGTCCTGCATGATATTTTCAATCATGAGCTTTGTCGAGCCGTACGGGTTAGTGGTTGAGAGCGGAAAGTCCTCGGTAATAGGAACGGTCTTTGGCATTCCGTAAACCGTGGCAGACGATGAGAAAACTATATTATTTACATCGTACTTTTCCATAAGCTCCATAAGGATTAGCGTACCCGTGATGTTATTATGGTAATAGCGCAGCGGGATTTGCGTTGATTCGCCCACAGCCTTCAGACCGGCAAAGTGAATAACCCCGTCAATCTTATTATTAGCAAATACCTCCTCCATTTTATCGGCGTCAAGCATATCGTACTCATAAAACGGGAAGTCTCTGCCCGTAAGTCTTTTGATTGTGTCAACAGCCTTGATATTTGAGTTGTAAAGGTTGTCCACAACAACTATATCATAGCCCGCGTTAAGAAGCTCAACGCATGTGTGGCTGCCTATATAGCCCGCGCCGCCTGTAACGAGAATGTTCATCGTAATACCCTCCTGTATATAATATACATATATTATATACCATAAAGGCGCAAATTGCAAGTGGTGTTCAGAATTTTTATGTGAATATTTTTCTGCAGTTGTCAAACATATGTTACATCAACCTAAAAATAATAGCTTTCATTACACCCTGTAATTACATACTA
>CANRAG010000120.1 GCA_947628515.1 uncultured Clostridia bacterium
GTCGCGGACTGCGTCCGCTGCTCGCCCATGCAACCCGGGCTGGTCGCGGACTGCGTCCGCTGCTCGCCCATGCAACCCGGGCTGGTCGCGGACTGCGTCCGCCGTCTGCGCCGCCGCCACATTCTTTGCCGGCTTTGCCGTGCCCTACGAGCCGCCCGTTATTCCGTTCGTAATATTTCCTGCCACCCTTCCGACTGTGTTGTTTTTTGCCATATCTTTAAACCTCCTTCAGGAATTTATTTCTGCATTCTGCATTATTATTTATTATTTGCCTTACTCCAGCGGGTTGTATTCGTAGTACCTCTTCGCTTCGGCGTGCCGCGGCTTTATCGGGTTCGCCATGAAGAAGTAGCGCATAGCGTCGTAGTCGTGGTCTTCAAGCGATGTGTCCACGTCCTCGACGTTGTTCTGGTCATAGACAAGGTTCGGGATTGTTCTGATAAACGGCTTACATGTGTTAAACACATACATCATCGGTATTCCCGCTTCGTCAAACGCCATGCGGTAATGACACTGCATTTTGCCCGAAAGCCTGTCGTGCCGACCCTTTTCGAAAAACACGCCCTCGCGCTCAAACATCGATATTATCGTGCCGTCCCTGCCGCGGCTCTCGTCCCATATCGCCGGATCCGCTATGCCGTAGATACGGTTACCCGCTTCAAGCTGCGTTTCTATCTCTTTTATCTTACGCGCTATCTCGCGCGGTTGCTCCTTTGTTCCCACATTTAATTCGCCGTCCGCGCAGCCGTAAAGCTGTCGGTACAGATACGCCCTGCCGTCATAGTCTACCGCCCACCACTGGCATGTGTACGGCTTGGAATAGCCGAAATCAAAGCTTCGATACCGCTTCCATGAGCGCGGTATCTCAAACGGGGCTATGACGTGCGTGCCTGTTTTCGTACCGTAACATTCGGGCTTGTCGCGCCATTCGGTGAATACCTGTCCTTCGTAGCTGTCCCAGTCGCCGTAAAGCAGCGCTTTTTTCTTCGCCTCCGGCATGGACGCCAAATTTCCCAAATAGTTCGGGTCGTTTCTTAAAAGCGCCTCGTTGTCAAACACCGACGACGGTATGAACACGCGCTTGCGCTCCATCTTAAACCTCCGCCCGTCCGGCGACTCCACATCCACGTCAAACTTAATCGGCGTGCCGGGCGGCGCTGCCGTTATGAACCGCTGCTTTACCCAGCCGTGGCCTATGCCGCCGGGGTTTGCCGTGGCGCGTATGTACACCCGCAGGTTCTCGCCGTCGGCTCGGTTTCGGGTTATCAAATACTCGTATTCCTCCTGTGTGAAATGCGTCAGCTCGTCAAACGCGATATACGAATACGAAAGCCCCTGATAGTTTAAGTAGCTGTCACGGTTGGGCATACTGCCGAAATATATCACCGCGCCCGACGGGAACTGCCAATAGTGCTCGGAACGGTTGTATCTCGCGCCCGGCACGGCCCTGTCATATATCCTAAGCGATTTGATAATAAGCTCGCGGCACTGCGGGAACGTCTTTCGGAATATGATTGCGCGGTAGTTGGGATTGTCCACCTGCCGCAATGCCTCTGCCACTATTGCGTCCGACTTCCCGCCGCCCGCCGCGCCGCCGTACAGCACCTCGTATTCCGGTCGGCTCATGAATTCTGCCTGCTTCGGCTGCGGCCGCCAGATGATATTATCCATTCGTCGCCTCCGGCTCTTGTTCTTCCGCCGTTTCCGGCGCGTTTATGAGCTTTTCGTATGACAGCGACGTTATGTTGTCGTCATCGATATTTGCCAGCGCGTGGTTCAGCGTCCGTGACAGCTCCGCGCACCATGCGTATACCCCTATCACATAATCGTTTGTCGCCTCGTCGTCAAATTGCGGCGGCCGCGCCGGCGGCTGTATATTTACCTTCATCGCTCCTTGTACCTCCTCGCTCCCTGTATCGATTTCCTTATCTCTATTTCCTGTATTACTATGTTCCCGCTGCCCTCTAATTTGTACCGGTAGTTCGTGCCGTTTATGGCGCGTATCGGACAGCGATAGACATTGAGCCCCGGCGCGGTGAACGTGCTGTGCTTGGTCCATGCCCCGCCGTCAATGCTCGTGTATACCGTAAACGCCGAACCCGCGTCCAGCTCGGCGTATATCCACATCTCTCCGACCATTTTATCGTCAAGCGTGTTGTCATAGGTCGGCGCGGATACCACGTACCATTTGCCTATGCCGTCCGTATCCGCCGCCACGCGCTCTATAGCTCGCTCCGTCACGATATACGTCCTGCCGCAAAACTCGAACCCGCCGCGTATGCCCGTGCGCTCGCCGTCCGTGGGCGCGAGCCTGTGCCATATGCCGCGCCGCAGATTGTACATAAGCGTCTCCGTGCCGCCGTTATATGCCGCCGTCGTGTAGTAGCTCACGCCGTCAAAGAACGAATACGCGCCGCTGTAGCCGCGGTTTAGCTTCTCGGATATCTTAGTCGGCGTGGAGCCGTCAAAGATGTAGAACCCGTCGTATGATAAAAATATCACGCCCTCCGGCGTCTCGGCTATGGAATTGCCGTCTATACAGCCAATACCCTTTATGTTCTGCGTGCCGTAGCTGCCGGGGCCGCTGCCGTATACCACGGTTATGGTTTCGGGCTTGAACAGGAACATGTATTGACCGTATTCGCAAAGGCCGGTGAACCGCCCGGGCGTCTCCACGTCTATTCGCGCCGCGAGCGCCGTGCCCGTCACCGTCACCGCGCCCAAATCCGACGCGGTCACGTTAAACGGCTTGTCGGATGTGGATACAAGCACGCTGTCGCCGTTGGCGGAAAGCCCCCACATACGCCCGTTATGGCTCGATATGTCCGTGTACTCGCGGGTTTGCAGGGACAGCTGTATGCCCGAACAGTACTTGGCGTTCATGGTCGATGTGGGGCTCATGTTTTCGAAATGCAATACCTTGCCCCGGTAGTTCGTCAGCTCAAAATATACGCGGTGCACGTACTTTATCTTGCCCAGCACCGACACGTGCCGCGTCTCGAACCCCGTCACATATGCCGATACTATTTTCCATTCGTCGGGTTCCGTCACGGTCGGGTCGTATGTGTTGTTGACGCTCAGGTCAATCGATTTCTGCGGCGTAACGGTGTCGTTGGCGTACGTCCAAACCTGCCCCGTGTTCTCCGCGCGTGTCGGGAACCCGGATATGGACACGTAATCGTGCACGCCGAAGTAGTCGGAAAATATGTTCTCCTCCGGCAGCGTTTCGCCGTCGCCGTATCGCTCGAAAAACTCCGCGTTGCCGTCGCTGTATTCCAACACCTCCGGAAAGCCCGTGCGGAATGTTTCGAAATAGTCGCGCTCGCCCTCGGATTTGGGTGTTGTGCCCGCCGTTACAAGCAGCTTTTCCATAACCACGCCCGCCTTGCCGAAACGGTCGTTTCGCGCGTCGTAGACATACATCACGCTGCCGCTCCCGCCCATATCCCGGCCGTTCATTACATACTGCGTCCCGAACCGTATCAGCTTCCATTTAAATCCCGTATCAAGCTTGTACTCGCCGCTTTTTTTGACGCCGTTATAGTAGAACACGCCGCCGGCTATGCCCGTAAGTCCCTTCACCTCGTCGGTGTTGTATAAATCCGGCGCCGCCGCCGCTTGTATAATAACATCATCCCCCGCCTCGGCGTAGGGTTTTATCGTCCTGTCCGTCTGCGTATACGGCGCAAGACATGGGTACTCGCGCGCACACATGTTCCCCATGTCCTCAAACTCTCCCCGACTCGCCTTTCTGCATCGGTTAAGACCGTAGAAGTTATATGTCGATACCGATTTTATGCTGCTCTCCTATGTCATATCGCGCCTCCCGTTATCGGTATCGGCACGAGCTCGTTAAAGCTGCCGGGGTTTATCTTCTGCTGCGGCGATTTCATGTCCGCCTTCCCGCCGCTTATATCGACCGGCACAAGCCCGTCGCCCTGTCCGGACGGCTGCTGTGGCATTTGCTGCTGTGGCATCTGCTGTTGCTGCTTTTGGGACAGCTCGCTTAATTTCGATATGAGCTTGCCGCTGCCGTCAAAGTTCATAAGCTGCAAAGCTATCGTCGCCACGTCAAAGTTCTGCGGCAGGAAAAATCCGCTGCTCCACAGCGTCAGGATGGTATTGTTGTTCATCTCGCGCGTGTACGGGTTCTCCTGCTGCGGAATTACCTCGATATCAAACTGCACCGGCCTGTAGCCGCCGTCCGCGTCCGCGTCCGCCGCGAGCATGAGCTCGTTTGAGAAATCCATAAACGTGCGGCCGCCCGTCTCGTCCTCTATGCGGTATGTGCGCGTGTCGTCGTAGAACTGACGTATCAGCTCGATGGACATGTACACTATTTCCTTGTACGCGTCGTAGGAGTCGTCGGTCATCTTCCGCGACCGCTTCTCGCCCGTCTCGCGCAGCGTCTGTATCGCGCTCGCCGCCGTCACGCCGCCCGAGGTCTGCCCCTGCTGGAAATCACGGTTGGCAAGTGTCTCCTTCAGCTCGTCTATCTTCTTTTCGCGATGGTCTATGAACTGCTGCGCTATCTGCTGCCCCTCTATCGCCTTTATGCTCTCGCCGTCGCCCTCATAGTATACTATAGCGTTTTCCAAATCCGCGAACTCGTCCGCGTTTATGCCGCCGTTGCGCTTTGCGAGATACCTCGGCTTTGACGATACCATTATGTTATACGTTATCGCGCGGTCGAGCTTGTCTATCTCTATCTGTACCGACTTGCCTATGTCTATCATACCGAACCCGAACGGGCAATCCTTCTCCGCGTACAGCACGTCAAACACCACAGGGTACATACCGTGGTCGTAAAGCCCGTTCTCGTAGCCGTCCATATCCTCCGTCGCCTGTATGATTGTATCCTTGCACAGCTTCATAAGATGCAGCTTGCCGTCCTCGTTGTGGTAGTAGCAGTCAAGCACCTGCGTCTTGCCCTCCTGCTTGTACGAGCCGGTTAGTCCCTCCACCTCGCTGTCGTCGCAAAACAGCTCCGCAAACTCCGGATACTGCTTCTTAAGCGCGTCGTTTTCTATCACCGCCGCAATGAACAGGAACCGGCTGTCCTGTATGTTCTCCAAATGCATGTCAACATATATGTCCGTTATGTCAATGCCGCGTATGTCAAGCTCCTCCGTCTGCGAATTGTAGAATATTCCGTATATCGCCGTGCCGTATTTGAGCTTGTTCATCGTGTTCTTTTTCCATACCGCCGAGAACTTCGACATCTCAAACTGTACCGGCAAAATTTTCGACAGCGCTTCCGCCGCCGCTGTGCCCGCCGGCTCGCGCTCTAAAATATTCGGCACCGGATAGCTCTCCGCCGCCACCGCCGCGGCGTTCTCTATACACGAGAATATGAACGGCGTCTCCGTGTGCATGTGCCGCTTGTAATGCGCGGCAGTGCCACTGTAATAGCCGCGGTAGAACACCTCCGCGTCACGCACGCGCTCTATCATAGAGGCGCGGTCGGATTTGTATGTCTCGTACGCCTTCTTCGCCGCGTCAACCGTTTCCGGCTTAACCTTGCCGCTGTAGACGTAGGTTGATGTTACAGGCTCCGACATAGCTCTAACCTCCTTTGTTATTTCCGCATTCTGCATTATTATTTATTATTTATTTGTCAGTAGTCATACAGCGCGCTCTTTCTCGCGCCGAGCATCTCCGCTTCCTCCAGCTTTCCGAGCTTTTCGTTTAGCTTGTTTGAGTTCTGTATAACCTCCGCCACCGCCTCCGGCACCTCGACCGGACGGTCGTATTGTACCTGGTACATAACGCCGTTTACGATTACCGTAGTTTCCGTATCGCCCGTCGTGTCCTTCGGCTTGGGTATCATTACCGTTACCTTCTTTTCATCCTTGTTCTTATTTACCGCCATTTCTTTCATTCCTTTCTTTTTTTGGGCGGGCAGCGGATTGTAAGGACCGCACTGTGCAGCCCTTACCCATATATCCGCTTTACCCTTCCTTCGCCTCTGCTAATACACTCGCCTATGCTTTAATTCTCAATTGTCAATCCTCAATTGTCAATTATTCGTCTATGCTTGCGAATGACTCGATACGAACCATCTTTGACTGCTCAAGGAGCTTAAATACTCTGTAGCCCTTCCAGCCCATTGTGCCCCTCTGGTTTAACGGATCCGCCGAACCCGCCGAGCCGAGCGGCTTTGCGATAATCTGCACCGTGTCGTCACCCGATGTGCCAAACGCGCCCTTGCCGATGATTATCGTGCCGTATACGGGTCTGCCGTCAACTCCGCCGCCACCCGGATAAATCTTCATATCCGTCTCGATAAGAGCGTCTGTCAAGTCCTCTGATACCAATATCTTGCCGCCGTCCGTGCCGCCGGTGGTAGACGCTATAGTGTACTTCTTGCCGTTGATCCAAATCTTATCGCTCGCCTCTCCCAATTCGCTTGATGAGGTCGGCTCCATGACATAGATTGACTTATTCTTCTTGTCAACCCTCGCCACCGTCAGTTCTTCGAACTTTCCGCCGAACGCCTCGCCGCGGAACACGTACTGGTCCACGTCGCGGATAAACCTCACTCCGAAATACTCGCCAAGCTCGCCCTTGTATATCTGGGTAGTGTCGCGGTACTCGTGCGGCGCCTTCCAGTTCGGGTCGTTGGAGATGTCAAGCTCCACGTTCGGATGCACAAACGCGATATAGTATCCGTTTATGGTATCGACCTTGTTGTTGCGAAGATGCGTTACCGCTCTCTTTATGTCGTCTGTGGAGAGTACCTCCGTTATAGCCGAGCGCGACGTCGCCGAGCCCGCGTATTCCACGTTCAGCCCCGCCGCAAGCGCCATTGCGTCCATGCCCTCAAATGTCTCCTTCGCGTTGTCAGCCAAAAGCCCCGAATAGTCCAAAAGCTTCGGCGACGGGTCATGCGCGAAAAAGTCGAGCTGGTCGGTGTAGGATATGTAGTTGCCGTACTGCTGCGGCTCCGCCTTAAAGCGCGAAAGATGCACCTTCGTGCCCCTGGGCGTAATACCCTCCGTAAGCGGCTGCGTCGCCTTCGGCAGCGGCGAGAGCTTGTCAAACGCCACCGTCTTTGTCTCACCCTTCGGTATCTTTACCTTCTGTCCGAACTCGGTGTACTTCCTGTTCGCCTTTATTCTGTCGAGTACGTATCTGTTCAGTACCTACTCCATGACCGGGCTCATGCCCGAATCGGTCGTTGTGTTCATGTTGAGCTTCTGCTCCGTCATTGTTACTGTTTCTGCCATTTGTTCTTCTCCTTTCAATTTAGCTGTTCATGATTTTGTTTATATATGCTTTAAAATCCTTGTCGGAAAGTGACGCGGGATTTACACGTCCCTCTC
>CANRAG010000121.1 GCA_947628515.1 uncultured Clostridia bacterium
AGTAAAATTATCAAAAAATTCAAAGAAATACTTGACAAACTCAGTGATAATGTAGTATAATAGCTTATATGTGGTACGAGCCTATCGGTGAAACCATATGATTATTTCCATCGAGTCCGTTTAGTAATTGACTTGCCGGGAGGAGGGAATATAGGATGTCTGAAATTAGAATTAAAGAAAATGAATCACTTGACAGCGCGCTCAGAAGATTTAAGAGACAGTGCGCAAAGTCGGGTGTCATGGCTGAAGTAAGAAAGCGTGAGCATTACGAAAAGCCCAGCGTAAAGCGTAAGAAGAAGTCAGAAGCAGCGAGAAAGAGAAAGTATTAATCTTTTAAGAGGCAAATATGACAATAAAGGATAAGCTTAAGTCAGACCTTATAACCGCTATGAAGGAAAAGGACACCGTCAGAAAGAATGTTGTCCAGCTAATCAAGGCAGGCGTGTTGCAGGTCGAGAAGGATAATAAGATTACACTTGATGACGAGGGTGTACTTGACGTAATTGCAAAGCAGTTGAAGCAGCGCAGAGACTCGCTTCCGGATTACGAAAAGAGCGGTCGTGATGATTTAATCGCGCAGCTCAAAAGGGAAATGGAACTTCTGATGGAATATCTTCCGGCACAGCTCTCACATGAGGAGCTTGTGGCGATTGTAAAGAAGGCTATCGCTGAAACCGGCGCTTCTACAATAAAGGATATGGGCAGGATAATGAAAGAGGTAATGCCCCAAACCAAAGGCAGAGCCGACGGCAAGGAAATTAACGCCATTGCCAGAGAACTTCTTGGCTGAATTCCGATAATTTAAAACAGTTTATTCAGCGGAGGAGGCCGTTTGAGACTTCTTCCGTAAACTATGCTTGTATAGCTCAGTTGGTAGAGCAGCTCATTCGTAATGAGCAGGTCGCAGGTTCGAGTCCCGTTACAAGCTCCATACAAAACAAGCGGCAAAAGCCGCAAAAAAGCCGCCTCATGGCGGCTTTTTTGGCGTTTGTATATTTTTACGTTATACCGATTCCAAATTTTTAAGTAACCTACTTAAAAATAACATATTGATTATACCATAATATAAATCAAAAATCAAGGTTTTTTTCTAAAATATTAGCTCTTTATGCACAATTTAGCAATAAATTTGTTTAGATAATATTCATTTTATTTATTTTGATATATATTGTATAATGAATATGTAATAAAATGCGAAAAAAAGCACGAAAAAATGATTTAAGGAGATTGGAAATGAAGAAACAACAGAGAAACACTGTAAAAAAACGGTATATTTTTACTGACATGGCACAGGAATGGCTTGAATATTCAAAGCTGCATGTAAAAAAGTCCACGTATATGAACTATGATTACCTGTTAAAAAAACATATTCTGCCATTTTTTGGTCAGATGAATATGCGCAGTATTACCGTTGCGGAGGTAAACCGTTTTATCGCGGATAAGCTCGCTAACGGCAGACTGAAAAGAAGCGGCGGAATATCGAAGAAATATCTTCAGGATATGCTTGTAATTGTGAAATCAGTCGCCGGATATTGCGAACAGGTGTACGGAATTCCGGTAAAAATACGTCAAACAATGAGCCTGCATGCAAAAAAGCCTGAAATAAAAGTGTTGGATAAATCTGACAAAAGAAAGCTGACCGATGCGGTAACAAAAAATGTTACGAGCTCGAAATTGGGAATAATGCTTGCATTGTATACCGGAATGCGTATAGGCGAGGTGTGCGGTCTAAAATGGTCGGACTTTAACGAAGAGGATGGCACAATCACGATAAACCGCACAGTACAGCGAATTTCGGACGGTAAAGGAAGCACGGAGTTGTTGGTGGGAACGCCTAAAACATCGGCCTCACAAAGGGTAATTCCTTTGCCCGATTTTATTAGCGCGCTTCTTTCTAAAATCAAGGGAACGCCGGAACAACCAATAATTTCATCCACTTCGGAGTATGTTGAACCGTCATACTTACGGAAACAGTTTCGACGTATTCTTTCCGCGTGCAAAATTAAAAATTTCCGTTTTCATGACTTACGTCATACTTTTGCGACCGAATGTGTCCGCCTCAATTTTGATACGAAAACGCTGAGTGAAATTCTTGGACATACAAATGTGTCCTTAACCTTGAACCGATATGTTCATTCATCCATTGAGATAAAGCGGAAGTATATGAGTTTAGTTACAATCTAATGTTAAATATTTATTATAGTGGCGGTCAAACGGCGGTCACTTGTTTTGGCGCTGTAATTACATTATTATATTACATACTGCTGTACGCAGTATTTTTTTTGCTGTTTTTTCGGAAATCATCTCTTATTTTTAAGTAGGTTACTTAAAAGTAGTATTGACGGGGTTTCGTCATTATATACATGAGGGTGTCACAGGATAAAGGAAATGATACAATGGGTATACAATTGTTTGAACACAACATGGATGCCTATAAATCAGCTTTGAAATTAATGGAATTAAAAGGAAAGGCGGCTGTTATCCACCCTACGGGAACGGGGAAGTCGTTTATAGGCTTCAAGCTGGCTGAGGAGCATCCGAACAGTAATATAGTGTGGCTTACACCGAGTGATTATATAGTAAAAACTCAGCTTGAAAATCTCAAAAAAGAGGGTTGCGGGGGCTTTGACAATATAAGGTTTATAACCTACGCAAAGCTAATGATTATGAGTGATGCGGATATATCAGGGCTGGACGCGGATATAGCGGTATTGGACGAGTTTCACCGCGCGGGGGCAAAGTCCTGGAGCGCGGGCATAAAAAAGCTTACAAATACGCATCCGCAAATGAAGCTGCTCGGTTTGTCCGCAACCAATATACGCTATCTCGATAATCAGCGCAATATGGCGGACGAGCTGTTCGACGGCAATATTGCTTCCGAAATGACATTGGGAGAGGCTATAGTAAGGCGGATATTATCACCGCCCAAATATGTTATTTCCGTTTACGGCTACAGGGATGAGCTTAGAAAATACGAGGAACGTGTTGACCGCATTGTAAATACAGCAATCCGCGACAGGAACAAGCGCGAATTGGAGAGATTGAGCCGGGCGCTTGAAATGGCTGACGGATTGGACAAGGTTTTTGAAAGAAACATGGAAAACAGAACAGGAAAATACATAGTGTTCTGCTCGGGCCGAGATAATATGGAAGAAATGGCCGGACATGCGCCGGAATGGTTCGGCGGCATTGACGGGGGTATGCATATATATAAAGTATATTCCGAAGATCCGTCAACAAGCAAAGACTTTGCGTCATTTAAAGCGGATAAAAGCAATCATCTGCGGCTGCTGTTCTGTATTGATATGCTAAATGAAGGTGTGCATGTAAGCGATATAGACGGAGTGATAATGTTCCGCCCGACAGTATCGCCAATAATTTATAAGCAGCAGATAGGGCGCGCATTGGCGGCGGGAAAAAAGGACAGACCCGTGATATTCGATGTGGTTAACAACTTTGATAATTTATACAGTATATCAGCAATTCAGGATGAGATAAATCTTGCCGTGAGCTACTATCTCGACAGAGGCGAGGCAAATAAAATCGGAGTAAGTTCATTTGAAATAATTGATGAAACATGTGATTGCAGAAAGCTTTTCGAAAGCCTTGAAAGAAGTCTTTCGGCCGCATGGGAGATATATTTCCGCGCCGCTAAGTCGTATTATATAGAGCACGGAAATCTGAACATTCCGACAAGGTATGTTACGGAAAGCGGGCTTACATTGGGCGCGTGGATTGTTACACAGCGCAGGGTTTACGCGGGCAGATCGCCGGGAAATTTGAGCGAGGCCCAAATCGAAAGACTTAATAAGATTGGCATGCGATGGGAGAATGTGAAGGAGCTTAAGTGGCTTGCCGCATACGAGCGCGCGAGGGAATATTTTGAAACCTACGGTAATCTTGATGTTAAAGCGGACTACATATGTGACGACGGCTTCCGCCTGGGCGCATGGATTACAAATAACCGTACCGCATACATAAACAATAGCAATTCATTGCTTAATGACAAGCGCGTAAAGCTGCTTAATGAAATAGGCATGATATGGAGTAAGAATAACAGCCTGTGGGAGCGCAACTTTGCGGAAGCGAAAAAATATTACGAGGCGAACGGCAATCTCAACATGCCGCACGGCTACGTTACAAAATCGGGCGTAAAGCTCGGCGCATGGATTGACAAGCTAAAGCAGATTAAAAACGGCAACACAAACGCGGGCGCTAAGCTCAGCGATGAACAGATAAGCCGTCTTGAGGACATCGGTATGGAATGGGGAACCAAGTATGAGATACAGTGGCGCAAATCATATATGGCGGCTTGCGAGTACTACAGAGAGAACGGTGACCTTAATGTTCCTGCCGCATACAAAACCAAATCGGGTATATTGCTTGGCAAATGGATAAGACGCCAGCGAAGCTGCAAAAAGTTGGACGCCGAAAGAATACAGAGTCTTGATAGGATAGGCATGACATGGTGATTTTCACTTTTTTGGAATGTGTATAGGGGGAGAGGAATCGTATCGGCGCGGTTCGGACGATGATACTTTACAAAGGAGAGATAAGGATGGCAAAGCAACTCTCGGAGAATGAGATAGCGAAAAAATATCCTGTTACATGGAAAAACCTTAGTGTGCGCTGTGTGCCGTTAGCCAAAGATGAGAGGAAACCTATGTATGAGTTCTTCAAAAGAGCATTTGATATAGCCGTAGCATTATGCGCGATCATATTACTGTCATGGCTTTTCTTATTAACAGCTGCGGCGATAAAGCTGGAGGATAGAGGACCGGTGATATACACTCAGATAAGAGTGGGCAGGGACGGCAGGTTGTTTAAGATGTACAAGTTTCGCTCAATGTGCGCGGGCGCGGAGGAATTGAAAAAGGAACTTCTTGACAGAAATGAAATGGATGGTCCGGTGTTCAAGATAGAAAACGATCCACGAGTTACAAAAGTAGGAGCGATCATACGAAAATTCTCAATTGATGAATTACCGCAAATGTTAAATATACTTATCGGAGATATGAGCGTTGTAGGCCCTCGACCGCCGCTCGGATACGAAGTCATGCAGTATGATGAGTATGCAATGCGGCGTCTAACCGTAAAACCGGGGCTGACCTGCTATTGGCAATGTAACGGAAGAAGCGATATAGGCTTTGCAGAGTGGATGAGACTGGATAATAAGTACATAGACGAGCGTGGCTTTTGGCGCGATATAGCTATAATATTTAAAACAGTTCCGGCAGTGTTAAAAGGTAACGGGTCCATGTAATGAAATGAGGTTATTACATCAATGGATTTCAACGAGAGATATAGGCTTTGGTGTGAAAGCGAATACTTTGATTTTTCAACACGGGAGGAACTCAGGTCTATTGCGGATGAAAAGGAGATTGAGGAGCGGTTCTATTGCGATTTGAAATTCGGAACGGGTGGTATGCGCGGGATTATGGGCGCGGGCACTAACCGTCTGAATAAATACACTATAGGCAGAGCTACGGCAGGCTTGGGGGCTTATCTTACCGACAATTTCAGCGATAAGGATTTGTTGGAGCGCGGCGTGGCAATAGCGTATGACACAAGACATAACAGCCACGATTACGCGGAGGATACGGCAAATATCCTCACCCGCAAGGGTATTAAGGTATATATTTTTGATAAGCCGGTACCGACGCCGGAGTTGAGCTTCGCGATAAGGTATCTCAATTGTATTGCCGGAGTTGTCATTACGGCAAGTCATAATACTAAGGAGTATAACGGCTACAAGGTGTATGACAGCGACGGCGGGCAGCTTGTAAACCGGCAGGTAAAGCAGCTTGTTAAGTATATAAACCCGATCGAGGATTACACGTCAATTGATTTTGCGGGCAATCCTGAACTTAAACAATATATTGATATAACGGACGAGTTTACCGACGCGGTCATAGCGTCAAGTAAAGGCGTCATGCAATCGGCAAAAAACGCGCTGCGCGTCGCGTACACTCCGCTGCACGGCACGGGAAATATTCCGGTGAGAGCGGCGCTTAAAAAGTCCGGTTTTAAGAATGTTTATACAGTAAAAGCGCAGCAGTTGCCGGACGGCGATTTCCCGACTGTAAAGTCGCCCAATCCCGAAGATGATAGTGCGATGAGTATGGTATTGAATTTGGGTAAAGAAAAGAGCGCCGATATAGCGCTTGGAACAGACCCCGATTGTGACCGTGTTGGTGTCGGAGTAAGGCAGCCGGACGGCAGCTATAGGCTTCTCACGGGAAATCAGATAGGAGCGCTGATTGTTGACTATGTTGTGCGCCACACCGATTTATCAAAAATAAAGAAGCCGGCAGTAATAAAAACGGTTGTAACATCCGATTTGGGCGCGGAGGCGGCAAAAGCAAAAGGCGTTAAGGTGTTTGAAACACTGACAGGGTTCAAATTCATCGGTGAAAAAATCACGCAGTTTGAGAAAGCGAAAAATGAGGGTGACACGTTAAGAAATTATGATTTTGTAGTAGGCTATGAGGAGTCTTTCGGTTATCTTGCCGGAGACTATGCAAGGGATAAGGACGGCGTAGGTCCGAGCCTTGTAATATGTGAAATGGCAGCCGAATATAAGGCGCTGGGATTGACGCTTACAGACAGGTTAGAGCAACTGTATAAGGAATTTGGGTATTACCTTGACGCTCGGGACAGCTTCACATTTGAGGGCATAGACGGCATTGAAAAGATGAGTGAGATAATGAACTCGCTTCGAAGCGGAGGGCTGCCGTTTGATGAAATATCCAAAGTTATAGACTATAGCAAAGGCATAAAGGCGGAAGACGGTTTCGGAAAACTGCCGAAATCGAATGTGATTAAGTTTGTAATGCGAGACGGCTCATGGATTGCCGTAAGACCTTCGGGCACAGAACCGAAAATAAAGATTTATTACAGCATTAAAGGTGGTAATCGCGAAGAAGCGGAAAATAAGCTGCATAAATACCGGAAAGCTATAACAGACAAAATTAAGCTTGGATGAAATTTTACGGACTTGCTGTTTTCAAATAAACACGGGGGTTAAACACTATGAAAAAGGCATTAATAACGGGAATAACGGGACAGGACGGCTCGTATTTAGCGGAACTTCTTCTCGAAAAGGGATACGAGGTTCATGGAATAGTCCGCCGCGCGTCCGTTTCAAATACATCAAGAATAAATCATCTGAAAGATGCGATAACGCTCCATGACGGGGATTTGTCGGACTCGTCAAGTCTCATAAGAATTATAGGCCTAACACAGCCGGACGAGATATACAATCTTGCGGCGCAGAGCCATGTAGCGGTAAGCTTTG
>CANRAG010000122.1 GCA_947628515.1 uncultured Clostridia bacterium
GAAAACGCCTGAACATAGTAATATCGAAGCGGGACATCCCCACCCCGTATTTCACATTATAAGGAGAAAAGATTATGTATAACATTTTAACGCTTAACAAGATTGCCGCATGCGGCCTTGACCGTCTCGGCGGTAACTATACAATAACGGACGACGCTGCGGCGGACGTTGACGGTATAATATTAAGAAGCTACAAAATGCACGACATGGAGCTTCCCCCGTCGCTTAAGGCGGTGGCAAGAGCCGGCGCGGGCGTGAATAATATCCCGATAGACAAATGCACCGAGAAGGGCATTGTGGTATTTAACACCCCCGGCGCAAACGCGAATGCCGTTAAGGAACTTGTGCTCGCGGGAATGTTGCTCGCGTCGCGCGACATCATAGGCGGAAACGCATGGGCGAACACGCTTACAGGCGACGACGTCGCAAAGCAGGTCGAAAAGGGCAAGTCGAACTTTGCCGGTATTGAGATTAAGGGCAAGACGCTCGGAATTATAGGCCTCGGCGCAATCGGCATACTGGTTGCGAACGCGGCGATAAGGCTCGGCATGGACGTTATAGGCTATGACCCGTATTTAAGCGTTACGAACGCGTTAAAGCTTGACCGTCATGTTAAGTGCGTAAACGACCCGAAGCTCGTATACGCCGACGCGGACTTCGTTACAATCCATGTTCCGCTTATGGACTCTACAAGGGATACAATAGACGCGGAGGCAATCGCGGAGATGAAGGACGGGGTTATAATCCTCAACTTCGCAAGAGACGGACTTGTTAATGTGGATGCCGTAAAGGAAGGCATCGCATCGGGCAAGATAAGAAAGTACGTTGTGGACTTCCCGGACGAAACGACGGTTAATCAGCCGGGCATGATTGCCATCCCGCACCTGGGCGCGTCAACGGAGGAGTCGGAGGACAACTGCGCTAAGATGGCGTCAGAGGAAATCAAGGACTTCTTAGAAAACGGCAATATCACAAACTCTGTTAACTTCCCCAACTGCCAGCTTCCCAACGACAAGGTGGGCAGAATTACAATCCTGCACAGGAACGTTCCGAACATGATTGCAAAGTACACCGATATATTAAAGACGGTAAACATCTCGGATTTGGTAAACAAATCAAAAGGCGGTTACGCTTACGCAATTCTCAATACCGACCATCCCGTAACACCGGAAATGGTAGCGGCGCTTGAGGCGCTTGACGAGGTAATAAGAGTAAGAGTTATAAAATAACCCGACAAGTCTATTATACAATCTACTTTATAGCGGTCAATTAAAAACAAATATGCCTCCCCTGCGGGAGGCATATTTGTTTTTAAGCGGTTTAAAATATCAATCCAGCATTTTTGATAAAAACGCCCTTGTCCTTTCATTTTTAGGGTTGTTTATAACCTCGTCCGGCGTTCCGTCCTCCAGGACAACGCCGTCGTTCATGAATATGATACGATCCGAAACGTTTCTCGCGAACTCAATCTCGTGCGTGACAATAACCATGGTTATGTCCTTTTCCGCCAGGTCTCTTATAACCTTTAGGATTTCGTTTGTAATTTCAGGATCGAGCGCGGAGGTCGGCTCGTCAAAGAATAATATCTTCGGTTCGAGCGCGAGAGCGCGCGCTATTGATACGCGCTGCTGCTGACCGCCGGAAAGCTCGCAGGGATAGCTGTAATACTTTTCCGAAAGGCCTACGCGATTCAAAAGCTCTTTCGCGTTTCGCTCAATCTCTGATAAAATCTCTTTTTTATTGCCTCTGTAATCGGAGCGCTCCTTTGCGAGCAGCTCCGGCGCGAGGGTTACGTTTTTAAGAACGCTGTACTGCGGGAACAGATTGAACGACTGGAAAACCAGTCCGAAGTTAAGCTGGCGCTTTCTTCTCACCTTTTCCGGAATTTTGCCCTCCGCCGCGTCAAAAACACATTCACCGTCAACAAAAATCTGTCCGTTTGTCGCGTCAAAGAAGTTTATGCAGCGCAGAAGCGTCGTCTTTCCGCTGCCGGATGAGCCGAGTATGGATATGACCTCGCCCTGCTCCATAGAAAAATTAACGCCCTTTAATACCTCGTTGTCGTCAAAGCTCTTGCAAATGTTTTTAACTTCAAGTATAGCCATTCTTCCGCCTCCTATGCATGATAGTAGTCAAGCTTCTTTTCTATATAGTTGAACAGAAGCGTCAGCAGCCCACACATTGCGAGGAAAAACAGTCCGGTTGAGAACAGCGGCCATATAAGCCCCTTTTTCGCGAACACCTGCGCGCCCTTAATGATTTCGGCCACGCCTATAATCCTGGCAAGCGACGTATCCTTTACAAGGGTTATTATCTCGTTGCCCATGGGCGGTATGATATGCTTTACAACCTGCATGAGAACAATTCTTACAAATATCTGTATTTTGGTAAGGCCAAGCACCTGCCCCGCCTCATACTGACCGCGCGGTATGCTCTCTATGCCGCCGCGATAAATCTCGGAAAAATATGCGGCGTAGTTTATGATAAACGCTATAAACGCCGCGGCGAGCCTGTTCTTCATCGGCATATCCCAAAGCATACCCGGAGCGTAGAGCACCACAAAAAGCTGGAGCATCAGCGGAGTGCCACGTATGATCCAGACAAAGGTCTTTGACAGGTATGAAAGCGGCTTGAACTTTGACATTGAGCAAAAGGTTATAATCAGTCCCAACGGCACAGCCGCGATAATAGTGCCAAAGAATATCATAAGATTTGTTCCGAAATCCTTTAAGAGCGCTATCCAAACATCCATTTATGTATTCTCCGTTAATATATCGTTTCCGTAAATCAATCTGTTATTAGAATATCTGTCAATCCGTACTTTTCAGCTATTTCCGGTAATGTGCCGTCAGAGATAAGCTCGTCGATTATCTTGTTTACCTCATCCGTTACGTCCGAACCCTTTCTGAACGCCGCGCCGTACTGCTCCGCCGGGTAGCCGAGATCCAAAAGAACCAAATCCTCATAGCTTGTACCCTCGCCTATTGAGCTTGACGCCATTACGAAGTCTATAACGGCCACATCCGATGTGCCCGCTTCAACGTCCATAAGCGCCGTTGCCTGCGCGTCAACAGCCGTTACCGTCGCGCCTGCAAACGACTCGTCCGAATTGGCAAGCTCGTCGCCTGCCGACTCCGCCTCTACAACAACCGCCGCGCCGTCAAGACTTTCCTTGTACTGCTCGGCCTTGTCAGCCTTTACAACAAGCACCTGTCTATTATTTAAGTACGGGTCTGTAATCGACATGTTCTCTTTTCTCTCGTCCGTTATTGTAAGACCGTTCCAGATACAGTCGATTGTCTTACCGCTGAGCTCGCTCTCCTTCGCGTCCCAGTCGATGAGCTGGAATTCGGGCTCAACGCCGAGCTTGTCGCATACCGCTGTGGCGAACTCTGTTTCAAAGCCCACAAAGTCGCCGTTCTCGTCCTCGTAGTTAAGCGGCTCCATAATGGTATAACCGATTACCATGTTGCCCTTATCGCGGATATACGCCAAATCCGAATTCGTATTCGTCTCCGTTCCTGTCTCCGTTCCTGTCTCCGCGCCGCCGCAGCCGGCCACAGACGCCGCCATAACAGCGGCGGCCGCAAGTGCTAAAAACTTTTTCATAATTAAAATCTCCTTACATTATTTGTGAATTTTATGCATTAAATTTGCATAAATATTTTATCATATTCCATACCCACTGTCAAGCACTTATGCAAAAAAATACGGCATATGTAAAATCTATGATATATTGTTATGTTGTACTCTTAATATATAATCACAAATTTTCTTGCGTTTTGCCGCTATATATGTTATACTCAATGAAACCAAAATTAGATTTTTTGTGTATATAATTGTGAAAGCAACGTTGTTTTAAATCCTATCGGAAGGAGGAAGGATTTTGACGGAGGAGGAAAGGCTGATTGCTGGATTAAAGAAACGACGGCACGGCAGCCTCGAAAGGGCTATCGAGCTATACACGCCTTACGTGACGGTAGTCGCGTATAACGTCATAGGCGCAGTTATGACTAAGGAGGACATCGAGGAGGTTGTTTCCGACGTGTTCGTGTCGCTGTGGCGCGGAGCGTCGATGATAGACGCCGGAAAGGGCAGCCTGCGGGCGTATCTCGCGGCGGCGGCGCGGAACGGCGCGAAAAACAAGCTGCGCTCACTGCGTCCGTCGGAGGAAATTGACGAGCGTACCGTTTCATCGTATCCGGAGCCTTATGAGAGCCTCGAAAAAAAGGAGGAGCGCGCGCTCATTATCGAGCTCATAAACGCGCTCGGCGAGCCGGACAGCGAAATATTTTTCCGATATTACTATTACGGGGAAAAAATCAAAAAAATCGCCGCAGCGACCGGACTTTGCGCGGCGACGGTCAAAACAAAGCTTTCGAGAGGAAGAAAAAAGATAAGGGAAATGTTAATCGAAAGGGGGAACGGCAATGAACAGGCGGTTAAAAAGGCTTGAGAAGGAGCTTAATATTCACGGCGCGGACTTGAAGGTCGGCGCGGACACGGTAAAAAATAACGTTATCGCCGCGATAAGCGCCGATCCTCCGGAAAGGAAGCGTTATATGAGGTACAGAGTATTAAAAACAGCGTTGATTGCGGCGTGCGCGGGAGTTATATGCACATCGGCGGTATTAGCGGCAAGTCCGGCGGGACAGAAAGCGTTATCGAGCATTATGGCGTATTTCCAAAACGAGCAGTCCACGCAGCTTACGAGCCTTGAAGAACTCAGTAAATACAACGAGGAAATAGGCGTGAGCGTCACAAGGGACGGAGTTACGCTTACGCTCGACAACGTGGCGGCGGACGATAACTTTGTGCACGTGTTCTACACAATCACGTCCGACACTCCGTTTTATGAGGGCGATAATCAGTATGCGAGCGAGACATGGGATAGCCTTTTATGGATTGAGTGCGCGATAAACGGAAAGGTGGCGGGATATGACAGCAACAATAACAGCGCCGACAGCTATTTTGCCGACGAGTACACCTATAAGGCTATGCGGAAATACAATGTGTCAACCGAGGGAATACCCGATAATTTCAAGGTTGAGCTGTTCGGCGAAACAAACGCCGCGTTTAAAACCGTCCTGCCCGACAATTCGCCGTTTAATCTCATTTGGCAGGACAAAATATCGGAAATCACCGACGCGCAGAAGGCAACCGTGTGGTACGTATGCGCGGACGTGGACAAATCGTCGGCAAAGGTAGAATCGGTAACGCACGATATAGGCGTGACGCTTGACAGCGGAATAATAATAGACAAAGCGGTGTTCTCGCCGTTCGGCAATCAGATTATAATCCGCACCGAAGCGGGCGAAGAGCCGGATCAGGACAGCCCGAACTGCGCGCTGAGCCTTGTTGACGATTTCGCGCTCTTTGACGAAAACGGAACAAGTCTTGATGTTTTGGACAGGGGCGCGAGCATGGCAGGCGACGGCTCGTCCGTAAACTCGTTCGAGTTTTTAAAGGGCAGTATAAATACAAAGCAGCTTACAATCGTGCCGACGCATTATTTAAAACCCCAATCGGACGAGGAGCTGATTACAATAGATAAAAAGATAGGCAAGTATCCGATGACGTTTGAATTGAAAGACGGCAAGGCGGTTGTAACGGATGTGCGGATATACGACGGACGCGTTGAGGTGGACTACTACATCGACGGCTTTATTAAATACGGCCCGTACTTCGAACTGTTAAACGACACGGGTGAAAACGCAGAGCCGGGCGGCAAACTTGGCTGCACGCTTAACACCGAGATACACTACGACACCAATTCCTACACCGCCGTATACGCCTACGACGCTCACGACGAAAGCGGCAATCCGATACCCGCCGACGAGACCGTAAGTGCCGAGTCGATAAAGGCGAATTTCACAACCCTCCGCCTTGACGGCTATGACTGTTATGTCCTCGATTGGGATAAATCAGTCACGGTGGATTTGAAGTGATCCGGAACGCAAAAGGAGCTGTAAAAAATCCCATAAATCAAGCAAGGGGCTCATAATCTTAGCCCCTATGCAAAAAAATACGGCATATGCCGACGCATATGCCGTATTTTTTACTTTGCGAGAAATTCATTGATTTCCTTTACGAGCGGCTCGCACTCCATACCGTGAACCATGCACGCCTCCTCTATCGACTCGCCCTGCGACGCCGGGCAGCCTACGCAGTGCATACCCGCCTTCATGAGGATTTCGGCAATGTCCATATTCATCGCAAGCGCCTCGCCTATAAGAGTATCCTTAGTTACCTGTGCCATCTATGTCACCACCTTTCATCGTTAAGCCTTGAAGCATTCCTCAAACTCCTCGCCGGAGATGGTTTCCTTTTCGAGCAGCAGCTGGGCAACGCGTATTAACTGCGGGCTGTATTCCTTGATTATACGCTCCGTGGCTTTGTACTGCTCGGAAATAATTCTGCGCACCTCGTCGTCTATCGCCGAGGCGGTGGCCTCGGAATAGCTCTTTGAATGACCGTAGTCGCGGCCAAGGAACACCTCGCCGCCGTCGTCATACGACACCGTTCCGATTTTCTCGCTCATGCCGTATTTTGTAACAATATCGCGGGCTATGGAGGTGACGTTAACAATGTCGCTCGACGCGCCCGTGCTTATATCATCAAGCAGAACCGCCTCCGCGACTCTTCCGCCAAGCCCGACAATAATCCTGTTGTACATCTCCTTTTTGGAGACATACATCCTGTTATCGCTCTCCGGCTGATACATTGTAAATCCGCCCGCTCTGCCTCGCGGAATAATGGATACCGTCGATACCGACTGGCTTTTATCCACCACTCGCGCGGCAACGGCGTGTCCGGCCTCGTGGTACGCGGTAAGCTTCTTTTCCTCCTCTGAGAGAACTCTCGACTTCTTTTCCGCGCCCATAATGACCTTGAGATTAGCATCCTCAATATCCTTGTTATTTATTCTGTCATGCCCGCGCTTTGCCGCGATAATGGCGGCTTCGTTAAGCAGGTTCGCAAGGTCCGCGCCAGAATAGCCCGTTGTTGTCTTTGCGATTTTGCCCAAATCCACATCCTTTGCAAGAGGCTTCTTTGCCGCGTGAACCTCAAGCACCGCTTCCCTGCCCTTAACGTCAGGGTAGTCCACTACAATCTGGCGGTCGAACCGACCCGGCCTTAAAAGCGCCTTGTCCAAAATATCCGGCCTGTTGGTTGCAGCGATTACGATAACGCCGTCGTTTGCCGCAAATCCGTCCATTTCCACAAGCAGCTGGTTTAGCGTCTGCTCGCGCTCGTCATGTCTGCCGCCCATGACGAGCGCGAGCAGA
>CANRAG010000123.1 GCA_947628515.1 uncultured Clostridia bacterium
CTTGACTTTAAGGGCGACGCTTTTTATGAGGCGCTTGACACCGATATGGGTTCGACGGTTGAGATATGCAACTATAACCTTCGGGAACGCCGTAGGGTTCGCTGTATCGTGCAGGGAAATGTTGCCGATACCTACTTGAAATCTATGGAACGGACTATGCTGTTCCCTATCGGCACCGTGACAGCGGGTGAATATGTGTTCTTCGAAAACAGATATTGGCTTATAACTGGTTATCCGGGCAACAACCATGTTTACGAGAAGGCAACAGTCGCGCTGTGTCAATACCTGCTCAGGTGGCAGAATGAAAACGGGCATATTATTGAGCGTTGGGTCAATATTACCTCAGCGTCTAAGTATGACATAGGCGAAGACAGCAACAAGGCTATGGTACTCCCCTCCGATGATTTTATGCTTCTTATTCCAAACGACAAGGAGAGCTTAAACATAGATGATAAGCGCGTATTTATTGACCAAAACAGGAAAAATCCCGTTAAGGTCTTTAAGATTACCCGTAACAACGATTCTTTCTATGAATACGGTGAACACGGAGGAGTGTTAAGTTTAATTGCGCATAGAGATACATTCAATGCCGATACTGACAATCAGGAACTGATGATTTGTGATTACGTCGATCCCGACATTCCTAAGCCGCCCGTTAAGACGGATATTATGGCGGAAATAGATGCGACTTCGCCCATCGTGCATGTTAATACGGCGGGTAGAAAATTTTATGCGAGGTTTCGCGGTCAAAACTGCGAAATGCTGTCGGACATAGTTCCACACTGGGCAATTGAGGCGGATTTTATAGACGACCTTGTGTATACCTCGCAAGATGACTATATATCAATCGCGACATATAACGAGGATTTGGCGGGCAGGATGTTCACATTGAAATTGACCGACGAGAGCGGACAGGCGCGTGCCGCAGAGTTTATCGTTAAAATCGCGGGGTTAGTTTAAGGAGGTGTTTGTTTGGCGAACAGTTCAATTATATCGAGATTGAAAAATAAAATCATAAACGAGATTGTAAATGACGAGCAGTTTTTTGACGCCATTCATCCGTCCAAAATACGCAAAGAAGACTCAGACCTGCTGGTCGGAACGCATTTGTTTGATTATCACCAAAATCCCGAAACGATTAAAGACGTACAGACGTTTCTGACCTTTCGCGTGGATACTTCCGCAAAAGGCTCCACCAACAATAAATGGGTTGATGTGCGGCTTACTGTATGGATAGTGTCGCACTACAAGCATATGAGGGTTGACAACATTCCCGGTATAACCAAAAATCGGAATGATTATATCGGAGAACTGTTAGACAACAAGTTTAACGGTGCGCGTATTCTTGGCGGCAGTCCTGTTGACACAAATAATTTACATATGTACGGGCGGCTCGAATTAAAAAGCAGTGTCGAGGGCGCGGTTGCGTCGGAGTATCTGTATAGGCAGCTCGTCTTTGAGGGACAGGACATCAACGATTCATTCTGTGATATAGACGGTTTTGAGGAGTGACGGCGGATATGGGCGATATTGATTATTTAAGTCTTTTCGCGGGCGACAGCTGCTGTATTAACGATAAAATAATTGTGTATCAACCTAAAATACGGGATATAAAAGAGCATGGTGAACGGGATTATTTCAATACGGTATATACGCTGTGCTCCGTCGGAGCGGATATGAAATGGCAGCTTGATGATATGGGGATGGACTATACTAAGGTGGACGATTTCCAATTGTTCTCGTTGCTTTGTCGCTCTTGTCCACAGCCGCAGACTAAGCTTTTATTGGGCGATATAGACCTTGCAAACTTCAAGCTTGTCTACGACCATCAAATACAAGAAAATGTTTTGCTGGACATCGAGCGTAATATCCGTATTGACCGGAGTGTGTATCGCAGGCTCGTCGGTGTCATACGGACAATGCACGGTATGAAACGCAATAATGAACTGCCGGGCAATGAAGTGACCAGACAAATATTGATAGAGGACGCGCGTGAAGCCTATGAAGAAGCACGCGGCAAGGAATATCAATCTATTTTGTTACCGTTGGTTTCCACATTAACGGTATACAGTAACTGTGATTACGAACGGGTATTCAATCTGCCCGTATATACGTTTACAGACGCGCTGAAACGTACATCAAAAATAAAGAATGCGGATCTGCTCCTGCAAAGCGGATATTCCGGTTTCGGAGTGGATTTGAAAAAGATAAATAAAGACGACCTTAACTACATGGGCAACCTTTAGTAGTTAGGGTTTTTATTTTATGACAAGGAGGAAAAACAATGTCAATTAATGTTAATGAACTGATTTTAGACAGAGTTCGCTCACTTAGACTGACAAGCCTTGATGATGGCTCGGTGCTGGCTCGTTTAACGAAGCTTGAAGACCCAAGCCTACAGACGGCGGCTGAGAGCGAGGATGTTACGGACGCCATGGGCAGCCTTATTACACGCCTGTTCCGTGCTAAGACCGGTAAGTTCTCAACTACAAATTCTCTGTTTAGCGTAGACCTTTACGCGCTTCAGCTCGGCACTGAGAAAGAGATTGCTTCGGCAGAAAACAAGATCCCTGTTCCTGTTGAGCAGACGCTTACCGTGGCAGACGGTAAGGTCAAGTTGGCGCATATACCTATAGCGGGTACGCTTAAGTTCCTTTATAAGTTTGAGAGGAACCAGCTTGCGACAAAGTATAAGCTGGGCGAGGCATCAAGCGAGGATGAGTTCTCAATTTCCGGCAAGGAAATATCTGTTCCGACAGGTGTTACAGGCAAGGTCTATGTTGAATACGAATACAACGGCGCAGAGGTTGTAAGAATCAGAAATAATTCCGAAAAGTTCCCTGAAGCCGTGGGCGTAAAGATAGACGCTATTTTCAGAGACCAGTGTAATGAGAACATCAAGTATGCAGGTACTGTTGTAGCGGCCAAGGGTAAGATTGACCCGTCGCAGATTGAGATTGCTCTTACCTCAACGGGTAAGCACGGACTCGATATTGACTTCTTCAAGGATTATTGTGATGAGGAAGCGGATTTGTTCTCGGTTATTATCGCGGGTGACGAGGCGGAGGAATAATATTACATATATAACATATGAGCGCCCCTGATAAGAGGGGTGCTTTATCTGTATAGATTGGAGGTAATAATGCCTGATAGCAATATTAATAATTACTGCTTGATTTGTGGTAAGGGTTATCACGTATGCCATTCATGCTGGGAGATAAGAACGTTTACACCGTGGCGAACAATAGCCGATACACCGAATTGCTATTCGATTTATTTGATTTTATCCGACTATAACGGAGGAAGTATCAGTAAGGAGCATGCCCGCGAGGCGCTATTGCAATGTGATTTAACGGCAAAGGAAACGTTTAAAGAGCGTCCGCGTAATACCATTAATGAAATCATAGGTGAAACGGCAAAGGCGGTTCGGCGCAAGACTAAGAAGCCCGTTGTTGAAACAATGGATACCGCCATGACGGATACGGACACGACAAATGACGATGGCATGGAAAATTGTGAATAGAAATGACTTGAATATATGATGGAGAGTATTCTGTTCACGACAAGGGTTGAATTGATTGCTCTCCATTTTTTTACACTATAAACAGAAAGGATGTTATGGTTGAAAACCATTAGTGAATTAACGGGGCAGGAATACGACATGGAGGATGTGGTTTGGTACGGCAATGCTTTGCAAGCCGCGCAATATTATTTATGGAATTGTCCTCCCGTGGATATGAGTGTTTCGCCCGATACAAAGCATTGGTCTTTCGCTTTTTACAAAGAAGACCACAAACGTCTTATTAAGCGCTGGAATGCGCAAAAGAAGGATAAAACAAGTGAATACGGGCAAGAGGTTTGAAAATAATTTTCGAGACAGCGTTCCGGACGACGTTTTGTATTATCGGCTTAAAGATTCTGCTCAGTCGTTTGGCGGCGCGAATAATTTACGGTTCAGCTCCAAAAACCCGTGTGACTGCTTCTTGTATAAGTCCCCTACCCTGTTTGCGCTTGAATTAAAATCAGTGGGAACAACATCTATCAGCTTCGAAAAGACAAAGGATGATACGGGAGTTATACATTATCATCAGATGCGTGGTTTGAAGGAGTTTGTCGGATACGGCGATGTTGTCGCGGGATTTGTGCTTAATTTCAGACACAAGGACGATACGGAAACGTGCTATTTCCTGCACATAAATGATTTTGAAAAGATGATTACGGATATATCGAAGAAATCCTTTAACGAAAAAGATTTGCTCGGTTATAATCCATTGATTATCGAAAATAAGAAGAAGAAAGTTAATTATAGATACAATGTCTCTAAATTCATAGAGGATGTACAGAGGCGTTATTTTGAAGGAGGAATTTTGTAAATGGTATTTACGGAAAGTGGTACATACACATATAACGGTGAGACGGTTGATTACAAATATGCAACAACGGCAAGCTTGTCAGAGCAGGCGGCTTTTGTTAATGTCGTTACCAATATAGTTGTGACGGAACAGGGGTATATGCCGTTGCTGGGCGATGCCGCGCTTAGGTGTATGCTCGTGCAGGCGTTTACTTCTATCGGCAAAGAACCTTTTATGGACGATGACGGGAACGCCAATATTGACCGATTTGTGGAGTTTGATAACGAGACGGGGGTTTCGGATATTATTTGGAATAGCATGGATATGGTTGTACGTGAAAACATGCTGACGTCTATTGAGGATAATGTTGCGTATAAGACAGGTATCCGCAAGGACGATATATCGACCGCGATTGTGGAGCTGGTTAGAGCGCTTACGCGAAAAATTGACTCGCTTGGCGAGGGCATGGATATGGAAGCGACTACGAATTTTATTAACAAGTTTAACGAATCGGGTTTTGACGGCGAAGCACTTGTTACCGCTTATATGAACTCGGAACAGCACAAGAAAAACGTTGCCGAGGTCGTGGACGCGAAGAATGAGAAAATTCGTGAATTGCAGCAACGGGTGAACGCTGAAACGGCTAAGAATGTGGTTGCCGACAAGAAGCCTGTTAAGAAGGCTACGGCGAAATCTGCGGCAAAGACAAAGAAGGCGGATAGCGAGAGCAAGATTGAGGTTGTGAATGGGTAATGGCGATTACAAGTATTGCTCAGCTAAAGAGCTTGCTTGAAAAACGTATACAGCAAGCTCTGATATTAACGCAAGAAGAAATATATGATACAATTCAAAAACACCTTGAACGATTTTACGATGACTATGACCCTGTTTACTACGAAAGAACCTATCAGTTTTTAAATTCGTTGATAAAAACAAACATAGAACAAAAGGGAAACAGCATTTCGTGTAGTGTTCAATTAGATGAAGATTACCTGAAATATCATTATCCGGGCAATCCGGGTTGGAGTGGAAATGTTCCGGCTGACGGTATAGATGTTGCTACTTGGGCTAACGACCCTTCCCATGTCCACACTCATGGGTATACGGTTTCGGGAAATGTTGCTTGGTGGAGCGACGCTATGGAGGAACTGGGCGGCAGGGATGGCATCCTTAATATAATGAAGAAAAACCTCAAGGCCGCAGGTGTTCCTATTAAATAGAACAAAATACGAAAATAATGGCGACAGACCTCTGTAAACGAGGTCTTTTTTATTTGAAAGGAGTGAATTATGGAAAATAACTCCGAGGATTTTAGAATATTATTAGACGCAGCTTTTGATGCTACTCAAATTCAAAAACAGTTGAATAATATCAAGGGGCTGTCGGTTAAGATTGATGTTGATACATCGGGATTTAAGCAATCTATACAGGGCGCGATTAATGAAGCGTCTAAGGGCATCCCCAATGTCAGCATGGGGTCGTCTTCGGGCAGCAATCATAGTGGAACGGGGACGGCAAGTTTAAATGCAACTGCTAAGCAAATTGAACGAATACAGGGATTATTAAAGAGCGGTAGATATGCTTCCTATATAAACGAACTTGAAACGGGGTTCAAGAGAATGGGGGTATCTGCTCAAGAAGCGGCGGCTAAAGTTCAAAGTATCCGTGCTGCATATGACGCCATGAGTGGCAAGTCGGGTAATGAACTCGTTGCGGCGCAGAAAGCGTTTAATTTAGAACTCAGTACAGGTCAGACCCAGTTGCGTCAAATGCGTACCGATGCTTCGGAAGTCGCGGACAGCTTGAAAACCGCTAAATTGAGTAATGATATAGCAGACAAACTCAACAAAAATACAGCTATTACAAAGAAGGCTAAGGAAGAACTGCGTGCGTATGTTGATTTGCTAAATGGCGGCACCAAGAGTCCCGGTGAGCGTCAGGCAATTCAGCAACGCGTTAATGACATCATGACCGAGCAACGTGCTATGGGCAAGCTGGGTGGTTCATGGACAGACACCTTAAACAAGGGAATTAAGAAATTTGCCGAATGGGGGCTTGCCAGTGGAGCGGTGATGCGCACTGTTAACGAAATCCGTGAGGGTATTCAAACCGTTGAAGACCTTGACGAAGCGTTAACCAATATCAATTACACTATGGACGTCAGCTCGACACAGCTTACCAACATCAGTCGCTCTGCGATTCAAGCTTCTAAAGACTTACATACATCGCTATCGACAGTAATGGACGCTGTAAAGACGTATGCCAACGCGAATGAATCGGCGGAGTCTATTATAGAAAAATCAAAACCGACAATTATGATGAGTAATGTGTCGGGCATGAACGTGGAGAGTACCGTTGACATTTTGCAGGGCACTATGGAGCAATTTGACCTTGCGGAAGACAAGCTAATGCACATTTCCGATGTAATCGAGACCGTAAGTGCGTCTATGCCCTATGACTTTGCCAAAGGTATAAAGGAGCTTTCTGAAGGAATACAGGCTTCGGGTAGTGTTGCGAAGGATACGGGTTATGACTTAGAGAATTATACAGCCTTACTCGGTACGCTTATTTCTAAAACGCGCCAAAGCGGTTCAGAGCTTGGGCGTGCGTTAAGGACAATGTTTGTGCGTACAACAAAGGCATCTTCTTCGGCGTTAGCGGGTGGAGAGGTCTCGGAGGAAGATATATCCAAGGCAGAAACAGCTCTCCGTAGAGTGGGTATTGAAGTGCGTTCCGATGTTGATACATTCCGTGATTTCGACGAGATTATGGGCGACCTTTATGAAAAGGTTGATTCTTTATCGGACGTCGATTTAAGTAATATAGCTTATGAAGTTGCGAGTAAAATTGTGCTCGAATATATAGTAATATATAGTGTTTGTACACAGAAGATAGGTATATCGGTTAAAAG
>CANRAG010000124.1 GCA_947628515.1 uncultured Clostridia bacterium
TAAATTACGACACAAATGAAATGCTCCATAGTCTATTTTCATAACCGTTGAAGGTATTTTAATACTCTCCAACGCCGCGCCGGAAAACGCTGCTTCCCCTATGCTTAAAAGCCCCTCCGGAAGTTTAACACTTTTTAGTGATGTACAATCTTCAAAAGCATATGTTCCTATTTGTGTAACACTATCCGGGATTTCTATTGACTCCAATGCTGTGCAGTTGTCTAACAAATAATCCCCAATCTGATTCAGATTTGCCGGGAGATGTACAGATATAAGCTTTTTATTATAACGTAATGCACTGACATCCTCTACCGTATCGGGGAAATAAATTGATTCATACTGAAACGCGTCATCTACGCTGGCATGGCATGAAGCATCCACGGAAAGTACCGTTTTCCCGTTAACGGTTTCGGGAATTACCACATTATCAGTGAACACTTTCTTTATATGGATTCTAACACCATCTTCGTAGTCCTCACAGTAGAATTTTATGCCGTTTTCGGTGATATAGTCAATCTTTGGCGTTGGTGGTGGTGTGTTTACATCAAACACTGTCCCGTCGCCGCCAAAGCCCTCAGCGCCGGCATTTATAATACCGGCTCCAAAAGTGCAGGCTGCAACAAAAATAAATAGCGCTGTTATCTTTTTCATTTACCTATTCCTCCTTGTGTTTTTCGGCGCACATCCGCGCGGATAATTTTTTGTTTCTATATATAATACTTTTGAAAACGCCAAAAGGCTGCAAAAAAAATTTCTGTTTTATCGGATATTATGCCTCGGTCAAGAAGTTTATTAACCAAGTATATCGAAACAGTTTCCATATAATTACCTCCCCTGTCGTTTTCTATATATAATTATACAACTAAAAATCCCTAACGTCAAATTTTGTTAGGGATGAAATGCACCTTTTTAGGGATGAAGTGTATTTATTTTTTTTATATTAAAATATCACAGCAAAAATATCCGTTTTCTTCAAAATAATTAATAATGCCTCTTCTCGTGTCAACTATTTTTTGAATATTTTTTATGCCTAAACCATGGTATTCTTTATTCTTTTTGGTCGTTATAAGTTGCTTGTTATGTTCAAGAACAGAGCTGTCAACAGTATTTTTCATAAATATAGACAGATGCCCTTTTTGCAGCTGAACATCCAAATCTATTCTCTTGTGTTCGGAATTTTTGGATGCTTCGATTGCATTATCAAATAAATTACCGAATAGAGACGCTATTTCATAATTATTAAGTCGGCCCAATGACCCGTTCATAATACGAGTTCTGACCTTAATTCCGAGTTTTTCACACACCGCCAGCTTAGCATTGGCTATAGCGTCGAAATAGTCATTATCGGTTCTGATAAATTGTCGTATCTCCTGTATTTGCTCCCTGGTTACAGACCGTATATATTCACCGGCTTTTTCATTATCCTCATTCAACAAGCTTTGTAATATTGTAAAATGCTGGAGCAAATCATGTCGGATACCGCAGGTCTTAGCGTATAGTTCTTCAATTTCGCCGGCATGCTTTCTGTCATATTCTTCTTTTTGTTCCAATGCCTTTATCTTCATTTCCCGTTCCGCGTCATTGTTGATTTTGATAAAGACATAATATGTGACGATATTTGCGGCCATGACGCTTACGGACGCCAACATAAGCTCATGATTTAATTCGCTGTATTTCAAAAACGCCTTCATTATTCCAATCATGGACATCTCCGCGGCTATCGGGGTGATGACTAAAAGGGCAATACTTCGTTTGCCGGTTGAATTATTAAACCGAAATTTCAGTAAAACCGCGCAAGCTGTAATTAACAGCAGCTTGCTGATAATTACGGCGGCAATTCGATCCGTACCGGTATCATATATTTTGTATCCGCTTTGGTCGGATATAAGGCTTATACAAAGGGTTGTAAACAGCGCTATAAAATATACCGTACAATCTATAAAGCCCGAAATAAATATTTTTGTGCAGCTGTCTCCCTTTAGGAACACAAGAGCATAACAGGAGTTTATAAAAATAAATATAAAGCACAGAAATCCTTCGTAGATATATATGTAGTTAAACAGTGTCATAATCGCGGATGACACCGTCACGGCGGCAATAAATCCTATGTATTTTCTGAAATCGCCGTATTTATTCCCGAAATAAAGCGTCAAAAACGTTATTATAATCAGTTCTTCCAAAACATTAACCGAAATCTCAAACAGATTTACCATCTTAATCCCCTCATAAACCTTCCGTATAATTTTTGGGCTTCGTCGATTATATCGGAGTTTCTTGTCCCCCGTATTTCTCTGTTATTTGCCAGGACTACTTTTTTGCGTTCAAATTTCCGAATAAACCTGCAATTTATAATATAACTTTTATGAATATATATAAATCCCGCATCGGATAATTGCGCGTAAACGCTTTTTAAAACACCCCTGAATTTCAACAATACATTTTCATCTTTATTATACGCCACTATGTAATTTCTGTCGCTTTTCAAATACATAACTTCATTTATGTTGATATTGATTATATGTCCGTCCGCTTCAATGTGAATAACATCCTTATGCTGCCTGCGGTTCGAAATTTTCCCGATAAGATCAATCAGTACACTCTCCAGCCTGTCCATATCCGCCTTACTGACAAACTGGAACGGATTATAATAAAACGACTGATAGCAAGCTCCTCATGCGCGCTTACGAATATGACGGCAATATCGGGCTTTTGCTTTTGTAGTTCCTTAACGGCGGTAAAGCCGTCCTTATCGGGTATATCAATATCCGCCATAATTATGTCAACGTCATATTTTTTACAATATTCGATAAACTCA
Source organism: uncultured Clostridia bacterium (assembly GCA_947628515.1). GTDB lineage: Bacteria > Bacillota > Clostridia > UBA1381 > UBA1381 > Ornithomonoglobus. The sequence goes on from CANRAG010000124.1 coordinate 2,816, forward strand.
TTACTGCTGTCAAACCCGATAATGTTACATTCATAACCATATTCCGATATTATCTGTTTAACGCGATTATACAAATCCGCCAGGAAGGCGGTTTCATCGTCGCAAATTGCGATGGTTAATTCCATGGTTTATATCTCCTCCGTCCGTTCACGTCAACGGTCATGTGTGTCAACAGAGCCGGCACACAGAATTTTTACGTTTCCCGCCGCTCTATTTTACCATACTTTTATTGATATTGCAATATTTTAATATGCCTTAACATATCGGGCGAGGCGAACTGTAACTTTTAATCTCCGCGCCGAAAATATGTTATAAGAAATTTATAGAACTCCCTCGCCGCCGCGCGGTTTATTTTGCCGCTCCTATAGGTTATGATAATATCCCTCCTACAGTCCGGTTCGGTTATTTCGAGCAGGCGCACATGATCGCTTTCAAGCTCGCCCCACGTAAAGCCCGGCCAAAACCCGACGCCGAGATTTGCGCCAATCATATTCTTTACCGCCGTCTGGTTGTCGCTTTCAAATATGACCTTCGGTTCAAAGCCCGCGTGCCGGCAGAAGCTATCGCATATGCTCCTTAGCTGTTTCGAGCCCATTAAGCTTATAAACCCCTCGCCGCTCGCCCGCGCAAGGCTTATCGACTTCATGCCTCTGTATTTTTCATTATCCGGAACGGCAAGAAAAATGCGCTCGGTGCAGACAAATCTGTTTTCCGCCTCGCCGTGGCCGCAGCGCGGGCTCGTTTTTATCTCTATATCCGACATCTCGTCGCTCTCGCCCTGCACAACATGAAAGCGTATGTTCGGATTTTTTCGCTTATAGTCTATTATCGCCTGTGTAACCAGCGTTGACGCGGCGAGCACGGAAATTCTTACGGTTGCGCTCTCGCTGTCCTTAACCCCCTCAAGCTCGTCCGGAAGTCCGTCAAGTACCTGTATGACGGGTTCAAGTCTATTCATTAAATACTCTCCGCACGGCGTAAGCGCAATATTGCGTCCGCGCGGCGCGAACAGCTCAACGCCCAGCTCCTTTTCCAGTCTCCGCACCGACTGCGACAGCGCGGGCTGAGCTATATGCAGCTTTTTCGCGCTCTTTGTCATATGCTGACTTCTCGCAACCTCCATAAAATATCTTATCTGCGATAATTCCATTGTGCCCTCCTTAAATTTATAATACACATATTATTAAATATATAAATATTATATATTGGACTTTATGAATTGTCAATGGTATAATGACAATGTTCAAAATAAAAATTTACAGGAGTGAGATTTGTTTTGCAGGAAATTTTAGAAACAATAATGCTTATATGCTTCGGCTGTTCATGGCCCATATCGGTCATAAAGAATTTAAAGTCAAAAACGGCAAAATCCATGAGCTTTAATTTTATTATGCTTATAATAATAGGCTATCTTGCCGGTATCGGCGCAAAACTCATGACGCATAAATACAACTATGTCCTTATAGTGTATCTTATCAATCTGCTTTTCGTTTCGATAAACCTCGCGGTATATTTCCGCAACAGACGCCTTGACAGAAAAAGAGCGGCTTAAAAGGCGGCAGCCTTTAACTCAGCCCATATTCGGCACACATCTTATAGCCGCGCAATAGTGCCATTTTACCATTGACTAATGACTAAGACTATGTTATAATATTAACAAGCTTATTTTAATAGCGCCCCGGCTGCGCCCGGAGCGTACGGATAACAAGGAGGGCAATATATGGCTGAGAAAAAAACAAGGGTTCCGTTTAACGGGACCAAAGAACAGGAGGAAGCTCTGAAAGGAGTTATCGCTGAGCTCAAAGACGACCCCGGCGCGCTTATGCCGATTTTGCAGAAGGCTCAGGATATCTACGGCTACCTCCCAATCGAGGTACAAAAGATTATTTCCGACGAGACCGGAATTCCCATGGAAAAGATTTACGGCGTCGCAACCTTCTATTCGCAGTTCAATCTTTATCCAAAGGGCAAATATCGTATTTCGGTATGTCTTGGAACCGCCTGCTATGTTAAAGGCTCCGGAGATATTTACAACGCGTTAATGGATAAGCTGGGAATAGAGGGCGGACAGTGCACGCCCGACGGCAAGTTTTCACTTGACGCGTGCCGCTGCGTCGGCGCGTGCGGACTTGCTCCGGTTATGCTTATTAACGACGATGTTCACGGTCGTCTGACCGTTGACGATTTGGACGAAATACTGGCTCAGTATGAATAAGAAGGAGTGGTATTATGAGGCTTGACAAATTGCAGGAAATAAAAGAAAAGGCAAAGATAAGATCACCCCGCCGCGTACACGTGTGCGGTGGTACGGGCTGCACATCATCGGGCAGTCCCGGAATTATAGAAAAACTTAAGGCGGAGATTAAGGCGAACGGGCTTGAAGATGAGGTCGAGATCGTAAAAACGGGCTGCTTCGGGCTTTGCGCGCTCGGCCCCATTATGATAGTGCATCCGGAAAACAGCTTCTACTCGATGGTTAAGGAGGAGGATATTCCGAGAATTGTGCGGGAACACCTCGTAAACGGGAACCCGGTAAAGGAGCTTCTCTACGACGAGACGGTAAAGAATACGGACCACATACTTCCGCTTGAGGAAACTAACTTCTACAAGAAGCAGCACAGAGTCGCGCTCAGAAACTGCGGCGAGATAAGTCCGGAACACATTGAGGAATACATAGGCAAGGACGGATACCAGGCTCTCGCAAAGGTTCTTACAACCATGACGCCGGAGGAGGTTATACAGCTTATCTTAGACAGCGGTCTGCGCGGCAGAGGCGGCGCGGGCTTCCCCACCGGTCTTAAATGGCGGTTCGCGGCGGCGAATAAGGCGGATAAGAAATATGTGTGCTGCAACGCCGACGAGGGCGATCCGGGCGCGTTTATGGACCGTTCGGTGCTTGAAGGCGACCCGCACGTTGTTCTGGAGGCGATGGCCATTGCGGGCTACGCCATAGGCGCGTCGCAGGGCTACATATATGTCCGCGCCGAATACCCCATCGCTGTCGAGCGTCTCGGAATTGCGATTGCGCAGGCGCGGGAGTTCGGTCTTTTGGGTGATGACATATTCGGCACCGGCTTCAGCTTTGATATAGAGCTTCGGCTCGGCGCGGGAGCGTTTGTATGCGGCGAGGAAACAGCGCTCATGACGTCAATAGAGGGTAACAGAGGCGAGCCGCGTCCGCGTCCGCCATTCCCGGCGCTAAAGGGACTGTTCCAAAAGCCGACGATATTAAACAATGTGGAAACCTATGCGAACATTCCGCAGATTATCTTAAACGGCCCCGAATGGTTCGCCGCGATGGGCACGGAGAAGTCCAAGGGCACAAAGGTATTCGCTTTGGGCGGCAAGATTAAAAATACCGGTCTTGTGGAAGTGCCTATGGGAACCACGCTCCGCGAAATAGTCGAGGAGATAGGCGGCGGGGTCCCGAACGGCAAGAGGTTCAAGGCCGCGCAGACGGGCGGGCCGTCCGGCGGCTGCATACCGGCGCAGCATCTCGATGTGCCGATTGACTACGACAATCTTATAGCGATAGGCTCTATGATGGGTTCGGGCGGACTTATCGTAATGGACGAGGACACCTGTATGGTAGATATCGCAAAGTTCTTTTTGGAATTTACCGTTGACGAGTCCTGCGGCAAGTGTACGCCGTGCCGTATAGGTACAAGGCGCATGCTCGAAATACTTACAAAGATTACAAAAGGTCAGGCTACCATGGAAGACCTCGATAAACTTGAGGAGCTTTGCGAGCATCTGCATTCAAACTCGCTCTGCGCGCTCGGCCAGACGGCGCCGAACCCGGTAATCTCCACTCTGAAATATTTCAGAGACGAGTATATCGCGCATATAGTTGACAAGAAGTGTCCGGCGGGAGTATGCAAGGATCTCTTGCAGTATAAGATTGACGCGGATAAGTGTAAGGGCTGTACGCTCTGCGCGAGAAACTGTCCGGTAAACGCTATCTCCGGCACGGTTAAAAATCCGCATACAATCGACCAGTCAAAGTGTATAAAGTGCGGCGCGTGTATGGATAAGTGTAAGTTTAATGCCGTATACAAGGATTAAAGGAGGGCTAAAACTATGGGAAACATTAATTTAAAAATAAACGGATTAAATGTCAGCGCTCCCGAAGGCTCAACTATTCTTGAAGCGGCGCGTCTGGCGGGGATTAAAATTCCGACACTTTGCTTTTTAAAGGATATTAACGAAATCGGCGCATGCCGTATGTGCGTGGTCGAGGTAAAGGGCGCGAGAAACCTTGTCGCGGCCTGCGTGCATCCGATAAGCGAGGGCATGGAGGTCATGACCAACACGCCGAAGCTTATAAAATCAAGAAGGAAAACGCTGCAGCTTTTGCTCTCAGACCATGACAAGAAATGTCTGTCATGCGTC
>CANRAG010000125.1 GCA_947628515.1 uncultured Clostridia bacterium
CTTCGGCTGTTTTTAAAACACCTTTATTTTTTTCAACTACGTCATTTAATTTTTCCTTCTTCAGCACTATACTCACCTTCTTCGCTATAACATATAAATCATTATCTTGATGTTCGCACGTCTATTATATCATATAGACGTGTGAATGTAAAGTGCTTGTTTTAAGAAATATTGTCCTTTATTCTCTTTTCATATGACATCATAAGATTATCAGTCACTATATTTTCTATATCCGGATTATCCTCTTTGGCAAAGACTATTTTTATTGTATTTCCGCTGTCCGTTGTCATTACAACCACATTATCCGCTATGCGCTCCATTTTATAATTCATTCCATATCTTCCTCCTTATACTTTAATATCATTAACACAACTTAATTTACATTGATTGCACACTAAGCTCTGTTATTGATTAGTTTTACAAGCTCACGAACGGCGGGCTGCTTAACCCACTCCATAGGTTTTCCACCTTCCCGGCATCCGCCCGGACCGCTGTCTGACGTGCGACGCTTTTAACGCTCAAGTTCGACTCAGCGGAAGTATCATTGTCCCGATATGAAGTCTTGACCGACGATTTGCAAAATCGTTTTTGATTGTAAATGTTTCTCGCTCGGCTGTATATATGCGTTGGCATAGGTAGAAGTATACAACGTCATGGCGCATTCAATCCACGGCTCGTCCATATCGTAATGTATCCGTTTCGCTCTCTATTCTGCTTCGGCGTTATCTTCCGAAGCTTTCTTTGTTATAAAATTAATTCGAGGTTATCTCCCCGTTAAAGCACATTTGTTAAGTGTGCTTTAACAGAACGACAACGTATTCTGTAACATCATACATTTTCTGACATTGAGAATTTATGTAATATGTGCTGAAGAAGTAGTTTATCCTCTCCTGTCAGCTCATTTGATAATCTTCGTATTAAATGTTCCTCGTCGTGTGAAAGGTAATTCTTAATTCTCTTTAATTTATCCGGTATAAAAATACCTCCATATCTTCCGCGATTGCTGCTTATAGGTGTATATCTGCTTATGGCATTTATATCTCTGTGTATTGCGGATAACGAAACCGAAAACATTTTCGCCAGTTCCGGTCTTGAAACTTGCTCATTATTCATGAGTACCGAAATTATTTTCATTCGTCTATCAAAAACAGACAAATCCTTACTCACAGACATACCCCTCCTTTCCGGCGATTTCATTATAACTCTTAAAAGGTTCACTTTCCGAACCTTTAAAAAAAATAATTCTAAAAAATTTTCGTCATTTTAAATTGATCCTTTGCTACCCTCTGCTGCGAACTAAAATATTCACTGAATTTAAAAAGAGGCAAAAAACTTTTAATGTTGATTTTTCAGTTTTGAAATATGCCACTATGCACAAAAAAGTGTCTTAAAATAAAGACACGAGGAATATATGGCTCATTGCTGTGTAGAACGATTTCAATATACCAAATTTGCTTTTAACAGGATTAGCGAACAGTTCGCTCGCTATGATTTAAAGATACTTATTATAACAATCTATGCCGACCAATGAATGAGTTACGCCATCCCTTGTAGGATATTGTAATTAAATGCTATAAACAAAAAATGCAATGACCTAAAAATTACAATTGTTAATGTAATACACCACAATGAGCCTGCCCCACGTCATGCCAGGCAGGCTCATTTCTGATAAAATTATTTTTCTTTACTTTTCTTCAGGCTCAAAGTATCGCCATCGCCAAAAGAGTATTGCGATCTTTCACTCTTGCGGTTGCCTCACGCGGATACTGTGACTGCGATTCTTGAAACCGAGCGTATGCTTCGTGATTCCAATCTTAAAACATATGCTGTCGAGGACGCTTTAAAGGAGTTGAAATCATGAACCTTAAAGTAATACGGACATCCGGATTTAAAAAAGATTACAAGCTCTCAATGAAGCGTAAATCATATTGCTCCGCAATCGACGGCAAATTCGACAGTCTCCGCAAAAAGACTGTCCGCCCAGCAAAACCACGGTCTTGTAAATCTACTCGGATCGTCCTTGTCAAACCCCTCATGCATATGTCCCGTACCGGCGTCTGTGGACTCAAGCATACGGATAATACTTTTTATTTCATCGGTGTCCCGTGAGGTAAGCGCCTGCATACACAGCGACATATGCCATATATAACCCGCGGGAGTATGCGGGCTTCCTATTCCCGACCCATATTTTCCGGAATAATAATACGGATTATCCTCACTCAAAACAAACCTTCTTGTATTTTTATATAACTCGTTGTCCGTCGGCAAATAGCCTATATACGGAATTGACAGCAGACTCGGAATGTTGGCGTCATCAAAAAGTGAATAATTTCCCATTCCATCCGTTTCGCAGGCATATATTCTGCCATATTTTCTATGTTCCGTTACAGCGTATTTTTCAATTCCGTTTCTTATTTCTTCGGCAAGGGCAAGACACTCCGATTTAATTTCGCCGTCAAGCAGTTTAGCCGCATAACCCATAACCACGCAAGCGAACATATTGGACGGAACAAGATACCCATATTTACATGCGTCGTCACTCGGTCTGAATCCCGACCACGTCATACCCGTATATGCCATGGGATCGCCTTTTCCGTTATGCGGAAGAGTATCGGAGGTCGGCGCGTTATGTCTTATAAAATAATATTCCGACCGTTCTGTGTGATACTGTTCCGTGCGCCAGACATTAATTATGCTCTTGACCGCCGCTTCAAATTTTTTATCGATAACAGAACGATCCTTTGTGACGCTTACATACTTATACACAAGCCGAAGCGGATAGCAAAGAGAATCTATTTCATATTTTCTTTCCCAAACCCAACGAGAAGGCTCAGGAATATCGCTCATGCCGTGCAGTCCGTTATCGCTTTCGTTAAACGCGTTCGCATACGGATCTTTTAGAATACAGTCAAGTTGACGGTTTATCACGCCTTTAATGATATTTCCGACTTCTTCATCATGTTCCGCCGCCTTGAGGTATATTTCCACTTCCGCTGTGGAATCGCGCAGCCACATTGCTGGAATATCGCCGGTGAGAACAAAGTAAGAGCCGTCCTCCTGCTTTCTCAACGCTGTCTTTATCGTACTCGGATAACAGTTTTCATACATCCGTCTTAACTTAAAGTGATGCTTTAATCTGTCGCTATAGCTTTTTATATGCTCCGCTATTGCATTTGGAATTTTCATATGCCGCTCCTTACAGAAATTGCATTAAGCAATCTACAGGTCAATAATGCGCTTAATGCAATTTCATATAGCTTTAATCCTGTTTTTTCTCCGCCAACGGCTTCATAGCCTCATCCCATATGAACACCTTTACCTCCGACGCGCCCTCCGGGGTCTTAAAGATGTTGGCGTCTTCAATATCTTTTACAGCATATACCGTTCGCAGCGTTCCCATATCGTCATATACCGCCACATACATTGTGTCTTCCTCCGACGCATTTTCGGGAACTGTGACCTCTACCGAGATCATGTCCTCATCAAACCGAACAATACTGTAAATATATTTGTCCGAAGGGGACTGCGTTTCCTCCGGCGTCGCTGTTTCCGTCGGTGTCGGTTCGGGACTTACACTCTCGGTAGGCTCCGGCGTGTCGGTCGGTTTGGGGCTTGCGCTCTCCGTAGGTTCCGGCGTATCGCTCGGCTCGGGGCTTGCGCTTTCCGTAGGCTCCGGCGTATCCGTCGGTTCGGGGCTTGCGCTTTCCGTAGGCTCCGGCGTGTCGGTCGGTTTGGGGCTTGCGCTTTCCGTAGGCTCCGGCGTATCGCTCGGTTCGGGGCTTGCGCTCTCCGTAGGTTCCGGCGTATCGCTCGGCTCGAGGCTTGCGCTTTCCGTAGGCTTCGGCGTATCCGTAGGTTCGGGAGTATCGGCCGGCTCGGACTCTTCTATTGCTTTTACTGTAAATGTACCGTCCTCCGTATTTTCAGTAATCTCCGCTTTAGATCTGTCAACATATTTTGACGGGTCAAACGAGAATGTCCCGCCGCTTATCGCTATTTTGGTCGTCGTATTGTTAGGCTTTGTTGCCCCTATTCCGGACTTGAATATTCCGCCCGTTATATTTATCATCGGCACTGTTGTTGTGGCCTCGTCGCCGTCAAGGATACTGTAACCGTTGCCGTTATATGTGTTTTCAAACGTGCCGCCGTTTATTGTAAGAGTTCCTGCAAAGCCTTTTACGTTATTTATCGCGCCCTTATCCTTGTTCGGGTTTATAAATGTGCCCCCGTTAATTGTAACGATACTTCCGCCCGATATTGTAATGCTGCTCGCTGTTCCGTGATAATCAAACGTGCCGCCGTCGATCCGAACTGTTCCGCCGCTCACGTTAAGCGCCCCGCCGGTATATTCTTCATTTTGGTTCACACGCGCATTTTCAATATTAAGTGTGCCGTTAGCTCCCACATTTATCGCATATACGCCACCGTTGATCACCGCGTTATCAATATCTATATACGTCCCTGCGGCATTGAGCATTATCGCCTGTCCGGTTGCTTCAACTCTCGCGTCTTTTATGCTGACGGCTCTGTTGCCCGAAGCGCACTTTAAGCCGTAATTATTTCCGGCGCGTGTGTTTACAAGTCTGCCCTCTCTTCCTTCGCTCGTGTCCGTAAGCGTAAAATTATGCGATACTTCTATTACCGAGCTTGTATCCGATTTTAGTTCATACCCGTTAAGATCAAGATACATAGGACATTTGGTTTTTACGCCTCTGTCACCAAGGTCTATATCCGCTTCGAGCCGAACAGTTGTATTTTCAGCCGTTAGTCCGATAAATTCATCGGCTGTTTTGACTACGGTTACACTGTCCCCGCGCACCGGAGGCGTTGCATCCGTAGGCGGGACCTGAGTCGGCGCCGTTGTCGCTGTGGGCGCGGGCGTCGATGTGGCTGTCGGGTCCGCCGTGGGAGTCGGGACAGGCTCAGACCATTCTATGTTCGCGGCATTCGTATGCGTAAGATTATCGATCATAAACGAACCCTCGCCGCTGCCGCTTGCCGATGAGAATACGAAACCCCGCACACGTCCCGGTTCGATCGGCATTCCTCCGTCAAGCACGATAAATTCTTTAAACGGTATTCTGAACTGCTGCCATTCGGGCGTCAGCGTTATCTCCTTAGCGCTTGTATAGGTTGACGCTCCGTTTGCCGCGTCTATTATTCCGACATTGATATTTTCATTCTTACCGCTTGTTGACTTGCCGTAAAATACAAAGTCCGTCATATATGCCATATCGGCCTTAAGCGTTTTGCGGTTTTCCGTGCGCGCGTCGTCGCCGATATTGCCCTTGAAAAAATCCGACGATGTGTATGAAACAAGCGCCCTTGAAGCACGCGCTCCGTTTCTGTTATATGTTATCTCGAGCGCCTGAGTTTCAAAGTCAAGACCGCCTTCTGTCTTAGCCGCCGTTATTGTGTCGTTTATACTGCCCTGTTCTGTTGTTATAACAGCCTCAAACTTTTTCGTATTTCTTTTATATGTTGCAAAATCATACACAAATGTCTTTTCCGGGTCCGGAATTATTCTCTCCGGCATTTCTTCGCTGAAACCGACATTATCAAAATAGAAATCCGACGCTATCTTTTGCGACGCGTTGAACTGCACATAGTTTATATCCTCGGGGTATTCAATATTCCCTTCAAGACTGTATATATACTGATGCCAACAGGTATCGCCTTCCTCAAGCGAAACATCAAAGCTTCCAAGCCCGCCTATGCTCACGCCCAAACGCTGAGCGGTTCCGGACCCTTTAACGCATACCGTAAAATACTTTGTATCCTCCGACGGAATGGTTTCGAGGCTAAAGTTCGCGTAACCGCCCCACGGACCGTTGATACGGTCATATTCTATATGCTTTGCGGCCGTATCATTACCGTCCGCTCCTATAACAGTTTCATTTTGAGCCCTAAAATATGAACCCTCGCCCGGACCGTTATTCATCTTCTGCTTCGGAAAATCAATGTTGTCAAAATCTATATAACTCTCCGCGCCCGTATTCGTATGCGGGTATTCCTGCGCGTTATACACAGGTTCCGCAAGCTTTACGATTTTTATATTATCTACTGTGATATTCCCTTTCTTCTCCGCCGCCGCACCGAAATAAATACCCGAAAGCGCGCCGTTAAGAACTCCGTCCGTTAACGGATTGCCCTGTTTTTTTAACTGCGCCGCGTTTACGGTTATTGTCTTTACATCGCTTGTAAGATTTATCGGCATTGCCCACGCTTCCTCATCCGAACCGTAAAGACCAATGTCAACGGTTTCGTTTGTATCCGCCGATATATCCATTGTGATCGTCTGTATTCCGTTAAGATCCCACTCATACGGAAAGTCAAGTCTCGCGTTCCAGGCGGTCGGCTGATGATATATAACAACATTTTCATTTTCCTGCGAATATGTTACGGTGGATTTACCCTTTACTCCGGTATAGCTTCGGAACACGCCGTCCGTACTGAAATCCGCAGAATATACGCCGTCAAATTTTTCGGGTTCCGGCTCTGCTTGAAGTCTGTTTTTAATATATGTGCCGTTATATGCCGTTGTCTTGAAATCCCATGAGTACAACATTCTCGGCGTTGACGTCATATGTAAATTCCATCCTGCCCAGTTCACCGGCACGCCGTCATATTCGTCATATTCGTCATCCATCCAATTTATGAGCTGATTCATCCAGATATTGCTTGTGCAATCGCCGCCCGAAATTGCGCTGTCCGACGAATCCCAGCCCCATTCGCCTATAAGTATAGGCGCAACCTTCCTTACCGGACCTATTATTGTATCCCATGCGTTCTTCGCGCCCTTTACGGGATACAGATGAGAATCATACATAACGCCGTTACCGGCGGCTGTGTCCGTTAGTCTGTATCCGTTAGGCAAGCCGTCATAGCCGTCTGACAGTCCGCTTATGTCAAATGCCCAGTTGAGTCCTCCGGCTATACATATATTATTTGCGCCCTTTGCCCGTATTGCCTCTAGAAGCTGCTGGTGACCTATTCCGGTTACCTCCTCGTTATTGACCGTTATCCTGCCGCCGTTACGCCAAACATCCCATGCTGTTCTGCCTGCGTCGGTGCCGGCAGGCTTTATGTCGTGCGGCTCATTCAAAAGCCCGAAAAGCACAGCGCTGTTGTTTCCGTACTTAACCGCCAATTCCTC
>CANRAG010000126.1 GCA_947628515.1 uncultured Clostridia bacterium
ATAAAAATTATTTCTACCATAATTTTCACCAAAGAGGTTCATTTTTATACTATTTACACAACTTTTTCTGCGCCGTCGTACAGTAGTTATCTTTTAGTGCATTATTCACAAAATTTAAAGAAATTGCAGAATTTATTCTTTTTAGTATATGATTTTTCGGAATTTTGTGGTATAATGAGGAATAGAAACTGAGTTGACGGGACTTGGTTTTTAACATGGTAATCGGCTCCTTTGGTTTTGTTTTTTTTGTTTAAGTATATTATACCATATTTCGAGCCGCATTACCATGTTTTTTTGAATATTTTTCGGGATTTATCGACTTTTTAAGTGGTCTCTAACCGTCCCCGTGTGTTCATCGTCCCTGTTATTCGGCATGGAACTCGAAATTTCTATCAATATATCCCCTAACACCGTCTTTTGTTACAATAGCCTTTCCATCCTTGAAGGAGTCGGCATAATCAAAGCGTTGCTCCGTGGCATATTCTCCCGATCTGTCAATATATGTATACACATTTTTTTCATTCCTTGAAGGGACATATGTACCGCAAATTTGTACACATGCCACACCCTCCGAGAAAGGATATGCCCGCGGAAAAACTCTGTCGAACATCTTATTCCCCGCTTTATCGATGAAGTAAAAGCTTAACTCACGATCTGTTGTAAAGGAATCTCCCTCTGTGTCGATTTCATCCACAGGTTCCGTCACAACCGCAATCCCGTTTTCAAACGGCGTTGCGTTATACAAACCATCTATAACTACTTTGCCGTTAACGTTAATAAAACCGACCTCATAATCCGAATTCTGAACATATCCCATTCCATCGGAAAAATCCATCGCATATGTATATTCATCATCAAACACTTGGCGACCGTTCTCATCAACATATACATAGACGTCACCTTTCTTCACTGCCTTGTATGCCGGATAACTATAGTCGTCCACCGTAATGCTATTGCTGTCCGCATTCCAATCGACGTTATATCCAAGCCTGTTGCTATACTGTCTTAACGGCACATATACCGTATCATTCTCTACAATCTGGTTTAACATCGTTTCCGCACCGTTAACGTATATTTTAAATTTATCTTCCGCCATACCATACGCAACGAATGTGCTTGCTATAATTATTCCCGATATTAATAATAACTTCTTTTTCAAACTTAGCCACCTCGTACTTTTTAAATGATTTAGTAATTTTAAATGATTTAGTAACAAGATAATATATAAACTTTCAAGTGTAAATTATTCACTTATCCATATATGCAAAAGAGTCTTGTTATAGTATTGCAATATTTCATTTAAGATATGGATATACCAATTCTCTGTTTTTTTGCAGCATAGTGTTTTCATATTGTCCCATTTTAGGATTTTGTGATGATGAAAATAATAGATATCTACCAGTGTTATATGCCATAAACATCATCATGTAATCACAATATTGTGCTGACTCAACAGCCCATTGCTCATTCATGATAGACTTATAATGTTGATAACTAAGAACATCATATATATCACCTACACCCATAACATGTCCTACTTCATGAGCAGCTATACCAGATACATCATTTGCCGTATAGTCTTTAGCGTATATTGTGATATTCCCTTCCGATGCTTTAATACCATTGTTTGTCATATAAAACCTATTAAAATGTGTAATCGTTTTTCCCGAACTATTTGAGTATATATAAACATTTGTAGTCTTATAGCCCTCATCATTGTCTACTGGTAAATCAAAGACCATGCAATTTACTTTTTTACATTCAAATTCACCAGACCACATTTTTTGTATCCCCCGTATACAAGCATCTCTATAGGTTTCTTTTGAATTAGGTATAACATCGTTGGAATCTCTGTTAAATGTCAAACTGATATATATATCTACCACTTCTTCTCCTTCAGAAATCACTATACTTTGTTTTTTTCTTAATTCCTTTATCTCATCTTCATCTAATCTCTCAAACCCCCATGGGTCAATAAATGTTACCGGATTCCCCGCGCAGTAGCTGTACCAATTCGTGCCGTCCTTTGCAGGATCTTCGGTGATGAAACAGCCTGTGGTGCTGTCGTAGTAACGATTGCGCAGATATATCAAGCCGCTTTCGCTGTCGCGGTATTCGCCGCAATAGCCGAATGAGTCCGATAATTCTCCGCTTATGATATTACCGTATGCGTCATAGTCTGTCGAACCGAGAGCATTGCCGTTGCTGTCATACTTCGATATAACATTTCCGTGTCCGTCTTTAAGATATGTATCGGTTCCACTCTGAATAATTCCTCCGCCGTCATATGCGTATGTGTTATCATCGCCGTCGCCATATTCATACATAAGATTAGAACCGCTCCATACAAAGTTGGTTCTCGTTCCATTTACGGTTTTTGAGGTTCTTAAACCGTCCGTATTATACTCATATGTTGCTTCTATATCTCCGCAGCTATACTTTGTCAGCCTGTAGAAACGGTCATAGCTATAGAGCTTTGTTTCCGACGCTTCTTCCGACACACCATCGTCCGAATACATGCTTGTATACTCTTCCGTGAGGTTTCCTCTCTCGTCGTATGTATAGCTTTTTGAGGTTTTAAGAATGTCGTCAACCGTTGTGTCAGCCTGCAAAAGCCTGTCCGCATCATTATATGTGTACTCAGTGACCTCTCCCGTTACCTTATTTGTTAACCTTGTCCTGTTGCCTCTTAGGTCATAGCTGTATCTGTTAAGACATATATCCTCCGTACTGTTCCACTTATACTCATAGCTCAATCTTCCTATTTTATCGTAGCTATAGTATGAGGTTAAATATCCATCGCCGTTATTTATGTTATCCTGATATTTAAGCCCGTTAAGATAATAGGATGAACTCTCGGTATATACAGTAGTATTATTAACCTTATTTTTAGTCGATGTTACCAGTCCCGCATTATTATACGCATATTCGCTTTCCGTACCGTTATTGTTAATTTTGCTTGTAAGATTACCCACGCTATCGTATGTGTATGATGTTACCGTGCCGTCCTTTGTAAGCGAAGTCAATCGATTTAATGAGTTATATTCATATGCAATCGAACTCTTTACAACTCCGTCCTTCGCCAATTCATATTCGGTTACGTTTGAATTGGCATCGTATTTGTACGACTGCACAGAGCCGTCATTTGTCGTATGAGTGCTTACCCTGCCGAATCCGTCGTAGGTATAACTTTCGTTTGTTACTGTTGTTGTATTCTCTTTCCATGGTTTTTCACTGTTGGAGGTGCTTACAAGCTGCCCCAGATTGTTATAAGTGTACTTCTTTTGAGTGTCGCCTCTAAGATAATAGTGTTCACTTGTGAGGCCAAAAGGACCGTATGTATAAATTCTGAACGCATAGTCCTCACAAGCATATTTAACATTGCCCACATAGTCATATTCATAGAACAACAGTTCTTCGCCCAATGGATTTGTCTCGGAGTCCAAAAAGCCATCGCTTCCATAGACGTAGCTTGTCACGGAACCACCCTGAGGATTTTCACTGTACCGGTCAAGCCCGGTTATTCGTTTGGTAATACGATTCATGTCATCATATTCATACTGTGTTACAATATCTGTGGTTCCATCGTTTGCAATACTGGCGAGCAGATTTCCCATGTTATCATATCGGTATTCTTCAATCTGATAGAAAGAAGAGTTTCGTTTTACCGCCGTCTTTACAACATTCGAATTTTTATCATAATACGTCTTTGTTTCGGCTTCGGTTGTATTGGTAAACGGTGTTGTTTTTCTTATGACGCGTCCCATCTTATCATACTCGGTATAAGATGTGTTGCCGTTGGAGTCAGTCACGGAGTGTACTCTTCCGGCGAGGTCATATTCTGTGGTTGTTTCGTTTCCTTCGGCGTCTATTGTCTTTGTTACGTTACCGTTACAATCATATTCGTATTGAGTGACATTGCCTTTGGCGTCTTTGGAGCTTATAACCCTGTCAAAAGCATCATATGAATATGACGTTGACAGCGTTACGCCGTCGGCTTCGCTTTGCTCCGAGGTAAGCCTGTCACAGTAATCGTACATCTCAGTCCGGCTTGCCGTTACCGCGCCGTCGGTGGCTAAGGTAGTTACCGTAGGGTCATTTCCGGCGTATGTATAAGTTTCCGTATACAGTAAAGGCGTTTTTGACTCCAGGGAATATACTCTTTTTTCGGTAATCCTGTCAAGTATGTCATAGCTATACTCTTCCTTTGTACCCACGCTAGTGTCGGTATATACGGATTTGGTTTTTATTCTGCCCGCGTTATCGTACGTATATTCTTCCAATCCATTGATTTCTCCGTCATGTATTCGCTGCACCTTCTTAATTCGTCCCAGCTTGTCATAAATATTCTTTTTCTTCACTCCATCCGGTGTGGTAATAAGTGTATACAGCTCAGGGAAATTATACTCAACGTTTGTTATTGCGCCATTGGCATAAGTGTATTTTACAGGACGGTTCATATCGTCATATTCGATATATGCCTCGTTGCCGTAGGAGTCTGTTTTTGACACAGGACTTCCAAACATGTTGATATTATATGTATTTGATGTTGTCCCTTCATTTTGCCCGTCAGGGTTGCAAATGTTTTCCATATATGATGTAACCGACAAAAGGTTTGAAGCATCCAAGGAATAACTGTTTTTCGCAATAATTATATCATCATTTTCGTCAAGCTCTCCGTCGGCGTTCGTGTCATTAGTCCATGTTTTTGTGGCGGACAGCTCGCCATGGGTATCATACTCGTACTTCACTTTAGACCTTATAAGCGACCCCTCTGTTACGGTTGCATATTCGGGTTTATCGCCAATTGAGTTCGCTGTTGTCGTATATTTGAATTTAGAGTGGTATTTACCGTAATTGTCGCGCTCATAGTTTATCGCGGTTCTTACGGTGCCATCTACGTAGTAGGTATAATCAATCATTCTTTCAAAGCCGATTGTTAACCGGGTTATACGGCCTGACCGCGAACACTCCATTCTGTCGGTTCTTGAAGAACCATTGTTATCTATTGATATTTGTTTGGGATAGTCGTAGCTGTCGTATAGCCAACTTAAGCTGTAATACGGTCCCCACCCCGACTGCTGTCTTGTTTCTCTGTTCATTTCCCTGTGTCTGTAGTCATATTCATATACGGTTTTGAAGATTTTGAATTGTTTTTCTCCGTTTTTGTTAAGGCGTATGAATCATTTTCAAATATATATTCCCGTTCCCGCTCTATGTTTCCGTCTATAATATCATATGTTTTATCTACGGCATAAAGCTGTTTGGCGAGCTTTAACCGGCGTTCCGCAATTGTAATACACTTATACCTGTATCGGGTTTCCGCTCCGGTAGGATATTTGATTTTTTCAATATTATATTGGCTGTTGATAGCGGTACTCTCGGTTACAGACGGAACATCATTGACGTCTCTTAGCGCGGTCGCCTGATAGAATGACGCAAGAGTGCCGCGACGCGCCCAATATTCTGTTGTCTCATTATTCTGATTGGTTACACTAAATTTTGTGACTTCCTTGTTTTTTATAGGGCTGTCGTTATCAAGAGAGTTACTTGGCAGCGTTTGTGTTGTATATGTTATCGTTTTTGTGCTGCCGTCATTATCGCCTATATATGATACGGTGCATTTCTCGGTGCCGCATCCGGCTATATTTATTTCATGTCCGTATGTATCAATAATTCGCGATATTTTTCCGCTACTGTTATAGTAATATTGTATCATGTTATCGTAGTTGTCTTTTATTGCCACAACCCTCATATTAAAACGACCCCCAAATTGAGCCCTGACTACAGCATCGTCAATTTTATCACAATATAAATAATATGTATAACCTGAAGATGCGGCAGTAAAATTATACTCTAAGTCGGTATTGTCCACAAAATGATTCCCGTCATAGTATATATTATATGATACATCGTTGCCTTTGATGGGGGTGTCGGTTCTATACGATGATTGCGATAGGTCTTTGTAATTTATTTGTGTTGTACCCGTAAAAGAATTTATAGTGCCGTTAATATCACAGAAAGTGCCTTCAAATGAACTGTCCGACACAGTGTGCGCGCTATTGTTGTATCCGTTATGAGTCGCATAGAGAACCACATTTGGCAATATAAATTTCCAGCCCGCGCCAATCGACCCGGTATTGTTGTTTTCGAGGCTTTCTTGAACAATATAGGTTGAGTTTGTATCGGCGGAAGCGTTTATTGGATCTTCATCCTGCAATCTCTTTAATATAATCCCGCTATCCGCTTTTTTCTCATATATATTTTTGAACGGATAAAAGTTGATACGGGCAGTTGAATCGTAGTACATGCGTACATCATTAAGCGAAGATATACATAGCTCGTCATACATATACGTATACATTTGATCCTCTGTTATAAAACCAATATTCACAATATCATCCGTTGAAATGTTTTTATATTTATACACTTTATAATTAACGCGATAGGTATTATGTGTTCCTACTCCGTATTGCATGCCGTTATAATACTGATTATCATATTTCCTTGTTAATTTTAAATCCAGACCGTTCCTTCCCGGCAGATTCAGATCTGTTTCTTCTATCACAAGCCTGTTTGTATCACCTACAATGTTCTGTGCGCTGCTGTCATGCTGATACGGCTTATTATACGAATCACCATATTTCATGGAAAGCATCGCATCCCATATATCATCTTCCGCTATCGGCATTATTTCATTATCATCCGGCGTTTCCGTTACCTCTATTTCTTGATCGTCCACATATACAGGATTCAAGGTTTCATGAGCTATAGTGTCACCTTCAATTTCTTCAATTTCCCATGGCGGTGTAACACCGTCCATATCGCCGGCAAGCGCCGGAATGTTGTTCCAGAGTACTGCAATTGTCAGCATACCGCAAATAAACGATTTTTTCATGTTGTGTATTTCCTTTCCATGGATAGATTTTTTATAACTCTAATTCGTAACATAACGCGTAAATAGTCACGCCTGTTTATTGTGAGTATGGTTTCGCATGACAGCTATATCCATATATTATAATATCATATTCAATATCCGTTGTCAACCTATATTTCCTTTTTGTCACGGAAATCAATTTTTGTCAACAATCTGTAATATACTTTGAGAATCAAGCAAGCAATCAAACATAATGTTAGATAT
>CANRAG010000127.1 GCA_947628515.1 uncultured Clostridia bacterium
GCAGTATGTGCAGAAATTATTGCAGCCGTACATAACGGAGACCCACGCCTTTTCGTTCTTGTCGCGAAGAATTGGTATATCCTCGGAGATGTATCCGTCGTTTGGAGTTATGTCAACCACAACCCCTTTTTCCGTCATTGCCTTATACAGCAGTTCCGGCATACGCCAGAGCGCGTGCGTGCCGAAAATCAAATCCACATGGTCATGTACCTTTTGTATCTTCCGCGCTATATGCTCCTGCTGAACCATGCATCCGCATATGCCTACAAGCATATCCGGTTTCATGTTCTCCTTAATATGCTTTAATATCCCAAGCCTGCCGAACACCCTCTGCTCCGCGTTCTCGCGCACCGCGCAGGTGTTATATATGACAAGATCCGCTTCCTCGGCATTGTCCGTAAACTCGAAACCCGCCTTATAAAGCATGCCCCTTATCCTCTCGGTATCGTTAACGTTCTGCTGGCAGCCGTAGGTTTCGGTGTGAGCAAGGCGCGTTCTGCCGTTTTTTACGGCAAAATTGGCGTTATCCTCTTTTATCTTCGCAATGAAGCTTTCGGACACGCCCCACTGCTCCTTTGTTATTTCAGTAGTTGCCATTTATAACTTCCCTTTGGTTAATATTCATAGTCAACAACGCGGCGCTCCTTTACATACGGTCTTACATAGCTCTGCCCGACCGCCTTATGCTCCGGATGCTCCTGGTAGGCTTCCAGATCCTCGCGACTGTTAAATGTGCTTACAAGCACAACGTCCGACGCCGCCTCTGTGGTATTGAAGTTAATGCCCACCTCAATATCGACAAGCGCGTCTATTTTATCGCGTAATGCCTCAAGATTTTCCTTTATCGCTCTCGCGCGTTCCTGCCTGTCCTCGCCGTCCGCAATTCTCCATGCCACGATATGCTTTATCATTAAATCATTTCCTTTCCGTTATTGCATACATAAATTATTATATCATTTAACTCTGCGCATTTCAAGTATTTTTACCAAAAAAATCACGGTTTTTGAATGAGTAAAAAAACAGCGCGGCATGCGAGAAGCCACGCTGTTTCTAATTAAATTCAGCCGTTATTCTTTGTATACGGAAGGAGTCCGCCCGCGTAGAGCATTGCCTTCTGTCTTTGCGAGAAATTGATGTCACATTCAAAGTCAAAGCCCTTGGTAACATTTGTCACGCGGATTACGCTGCCGCTTTCAATCTGCTGCCGCACATTCTCAATCCTAAGCTCGTCGTCCCGGTCTATTCTGTCATAATCGGCCTCGTTCGCGAATGTCATGGGTATTATACCCGCGTTTATGAGATTTGCCATGTGTATTCTCGCGAACGATTTGGTTATAACCGCCTTTACGCCCAGATACAGAGGCGCGAGCGCCGCATGCTCTCTTGACGAGCCCTGACCGTAGTTGGAGCCGCCTATAACAACGCTCCTTCCCATATTGAGCGCTCTGTCGTGGAAACCCTCGTCGCACACCGCGAAGCAGTATTTTGAAATCTCCGGAATATTTGAACGGAGCGGAAGGATTTTCGCGCCCGCGGGCATGATATGATCGGTCGTTATATTATCCCCGACCTTTAACGATACCCGCGCGTCTATCGTTTCCGGCATCGGCTCCGATGTCGGGAACGGCTTTATATTCGGGCCGCGAAGGATTTCGACGCTGTCCATTTCATCCTCCGGCGCCGGCTCAACTATCATGTTGTCGTTTACGAGGAAGCTTTCCGGAAGTTTGAATTCCGGCATATCTCCGAGCGTTCTCGGGTCGGTAAGCACACCTGTGAGTGCTGACGCCGCCGCGACTTCGGGTGATACGAGATAAATCTGTCCGTCCTTTGTGCCGGAGCGTCCCTCAAAGTTTCTGTTAAAGGTTCTTAGCGATATTCCGCCGCTGTTTGGCGACTGTCCCATACCGATACACGGTCCGCAAGCGCTTTCGAGCACTCTTGCGCCCGCGGCTAAAATATCCGCCAACGCTCCGTTTTGGGCGAGCATTGTAAGCACCTGCTTCGAGCCGGGCGCTATAGAAAGCTGCACCGACGGGCAGACGGTTCTGCCCTTTAGGATATGCGCGACCTTCATCATATCCATATATGACGAGTTCGTGCATGAGCCTATACATACCTGATCTATCTTCATCGGGCCTATTTCATCAATTGTCTTAACCGCGTCCGGCGAATGTGGGCACGCCGCCATAGGCGTAAGCTCGCAAAGGTCTATTTCAACCGTTTCATCATACTCCGCGTCGCTGTCGGCAGAGAGCTCCGTATACGCGTCCGCTCTCCCCTGCGCCTTTAAAAATTCGAGCGTGACCTCGTCGGACGGGAAGATTGACGTTGTCGCGCCCAGCTCCGCGCCCATGTTCGTTATTGTGGCGCGCTCCGGAACCGAAAGCGTCTTTACGCCCTCGCCCGTATACTCGATTACCTTGCCGACACCGCCCTTAACGGAAAGACGTCTTAATACTTCAAGGATCACATCCTTTGCCGCAACCCACGGCCGTAATTTGCCTGTGAGCTTCACGTTTACAACCTTCGGACAGGTTATGTAGTACGTGCCGCCGCCCATTGCTACCGCGACGTCCATACCGCCCGCGCCTATGGCTATCATGCCGATACCGCCGCCGGTTGGCGTATGCGAGTCCGAGCCGATAAGCGTCTTACCCGGAACGCCGAACCGTTCAAGATGCACCTGATGACATATGCCGTTACCCGGACGCGAGAACCATATACCGTGCTTTTTTGCTACCGAGCCTATATAGCGGTGGTCGTCCATGTTCATAAATCCGTTTTGAAGTGTGTTGTGGTCTATGTACGCGACCGAGCGCTCCGTCTTTACGCGCGGAACACCCATCGCCTCAAATTCAAGATACGCCATTGTGCCCGTGGCGTCCTGTGTAAGCGTCTGGTCAATTCTTATACCTATCTCCGTACCCTTTACCATCTCGCCCTCGACAAGATGCGCCGACAGGATTTTCTCCGTTAGTGTTAATCCCATTGTTGTTCCTCCTCCATTATATAACCATGTCAAATGTTATTTGCTACGTATATTTTACCCCGTTTCGGCTCTTTTGTCAAGATGTTTTATCCGCCGCGCGCACTAATCGATAAATCAGCGCATATTATACAATAAACAAAAACAGAATGGGGGTGCTTTTATGTTGTTTTTCGTATATTTCTATATCATATCCGTAATTTTATGCGGTCTGCTTTACACGGCAAGATGCGTGTATGTTTCCGTTCGCAAGTCCGCGGACAACGTCGCGGATAGATCAAGGGATGATTCCCCAAATGAGCGAAAATAACGCCTAAAGGCTTATTTTTATATCATTGAGTCGTTTTTGAATAGTCGAAATTTCCGATTTAATATCCGCTGCGGAACGAATGCTTACATCGCTGCGCCCCACAAGATAATCAATGCTGACGTCAAAGAAATCTGCAAGCTTAATCAGCGCGAAGCTGTCGGGATTTGTCTTACCCGTTTCATAATTTGATAATGTTTTCTGATCTATACCCGCAGCATTTGCAACATCAATCTGGCGCAAATCCATATCCTCACGCAAATCCTTAATTCTGTTTCTCATAGCAAACCCTCTCTCTAAATTCAATTGGAGATTATTCGGATAAATCTAAATGAATATCGTTTATGCTTTATCCGAATATATCTTAAATAATATTTTACTATATTTTTAGTATAAGTGTCTTGACAAAGGAATATTATTCTGTTATAATGGGTTTGCAGAAAAATATTAGTAAACATGGAGGTATATGACATGACTATTATAAGCACTTCAAATCTTAAAGAATTTCTTCCCATAATGATTCCCGTAATGCTTATTTTTATTGTTTTAATGCCGTTAGCAATACTGATAGCGCGGGCAATAGTAAAGGGTTCCGATGATTTGAAACCGCTAATCACAAAGCGGGTAAAAATAATTGAGCGGCGAATGCCCGAAGGCGGTATCCGGCTGTTTTGCTCGTACTGTGCGGAAACCGAGACGGGAGAACGCTTGTTGCTTAGGAATTTTAATGAAAAGAAGCTTATCATTAGAGAAGGCGACATAGGAATGATTTCCTACAGAGGAAAAAACATTGTTTCATTTAATCGTATCGCGTAACGATTACAGTTACGACTCAAAAAAATCCGGAAAGATATACGAATTTTAAAAGTTGACAAGAAAGGAGAGTATTTATATATTTGCCAATGAATATATTATATAGAACCGATATGAAAAGATTTAAAATTATTACACTGTCAGCGGTTTTGGCAATATCGCTGCTATGCGGATGCGGCTCAAAGCCTAAAGTCTCACGCAATCCCGATTACATATACGGAGAAATTCCCAACGGAGGCATTGAAACAATATACCCTCTTACGGGAGAGAAAACGCAAACCGGCTATGAAGCTCTTGAGCCTGACAAATCGGGAGTAGCGAAGAATTTTTTTATAAGTGTAAGTGACACCGTCTCCGGCGGCGTGGTGGCATATGGCAAAGGGTTATATGTGTATTCACCCGATAAAAATGATAGAGACGGAGTGACTAACGAGCTTGTAACCGAATGTTTGTCGAGTAAGGAATGAGAATGCCGACAATAGAAATTTATTGAAAGAGGAGAAATACAACATGAAAGGACGCATATTAAATTTAATTGCAGCAGTAACATTTTTTCAAGCATCATTGCCGATTTCACTGGCAGCAGATAATATTTCAGTATTTGTTGACGGTGTTCAGGTGCAATTTGATGTGCAACCGCAGCTCGTTAACGACAGAACTATGGTGCCCATGCGTGCTATATTTGAAGCACTCGGCGCCGTGGTTGAATGGGACGATTACACTCAAACCGCATCGGCACACAAGAATAATAAAATCATCAATTTAACCATAGGTTCGCCATATATGTACGTTAATGGTGAGGCGGTATCCCTTGACTCCCCCGCATATGTAATTAACGGCAGAACGCTTGTTCCCGTAAGAGCCATATCGGAGTCTTTAGGGTTAAATGTAAGCTGGAATGACCGGACGCAGACGGTCAACATAAGCTCCGCTCCCACCTTTAACAGCGAAATGCCCATTGATTTTAACAAAGTTCTCTATGAGAATAACATAATGGACTATGCTTATCTTCTGCCGGATGATTATGACGGGGATGGCAGAGAAGAAGCATATGTTATAGGCGGATTACATACAGATGACTATAGGTCACCGGAAGACGAATATCAGGAACTCGAATATATAAATGTGTATTTTATAGACGCCAACGGAAACTTTTATGATGTTGACCATCTTGACGGAACGGGAGTATATAACGGAAAAGTAGATGTGTCAAACGGCAAATTTATAACAATAGAAATATCATACGGCGGCTCCGGCAGCAAATCAAAAATATACGGCTGCAATAACGGGACTCCGTTCATTCCCCAAATATCGGGAACATTGGGTGGATTTGGTATGTATGAGGGCAGATATGTGTATTATGTAAATAATTTCGGCACGGGTCGTCATGAATATATAGAAAAGGAATTGGCATACAATCCCGCCACCAGAGAATTTTATTAAACATAATACGCGATAGAATAAACAGTATAGAATAAAACAATCCTGAAGCCGCGAACAATGATCTCGGAAGTGAGAACCTTGTTCGCGGTTTCGTGATTTTTACAGCCACTTTTATTTTTATGCAATTATAACGATAGCCGTAAACAAATCGGTTACCCGACATGCACTGTGTCATATGCCACCCTCGCCGACAGCCATTGACGCGAGCAGCTTTGCGGTATCGCTTTCGGGCTTATTGTACGTTCCACCCTCCGGCGTAACCCAGCGAATGAGCTTGTTATCCTTAAAATACAGCCTGTATTCGTAGTTTTCATCATACATCAGCGCAAACGAAAGCTGACGCACTCCGCCGTTATCGGCATAGTAATAGCAGCGCGTGAGGTTTGAATTACCCTTCCCCGCGTTTATCATACGCTTATATAATATGTCCGATTTATACCACTCACTGCCGTTTTCGGTCTGCTTTTCGCTGTAGTCCGCAATATTGTTTTCCACATCATAATATGCCGGACGTATTACCGCAGCGATATATCCGTCAATTCCGGCATCGGTCTCGTTCGAGACAATATCTGACGGAACGGGATTGGTGGGGATATAGTATCCGCTGTCATCCATAGGAACGGTAGCAGATGTTTCAGGTTGCTTTGCCTCCGAGCCGTCCGGCAGCGCACGGGAGAGATATGTTGCCATGACATAGCCCACATCGCCGTTATACGCGACCTCCGAGAAACCGTTTCGGCTATCCTTTATATAGCTCACCGCCGTTCCCGCGTCAAGATCCGTTATAACCTCCGAATTTTTATCCGGCTCCCTATGCAATTCAAGTTTTCCCGTATTTGCTACATACATTGTAACATACGCGATATCCACATCGTCATTGCCGCCGCATCCGGAAATGCCGGTAAGCGTCGCTGCCACAGCCAGCGCCGCGATAAGTTTTCTCATATATTTATACCTCCGTTATGTTCTCATATCGTTATTTTATCACGTTATGCTCCGTTATGCAAGGTAAAATTTCAGATTTCATGCATAATACGGTGAAAATCCGTAAATAACATATTCCAATGCAGAACATATTTCTCCACACACATAACGACAGTGTATGCCAAGAAGTTTATGCCGGTCTTAGACAGTCAAAAACGCGGCAAAGCTTTGCCGCGCATTATTCATAGTCTTAGTTTTTATTTGCGTACTCCGTTTGCGCCCTTTTGAGCAATTCTTCGTCCGTACCCAAAGACTTTAATATTTCCCATATGTCGGCAGCGCTTTCGGCTCTGCCTTCTGCTCTGCCCTCGGCTCTACCTTTCTTTACACCTTTCTTTATACCTTTCTTCTCGCCTTCTTTTATACCCTCGGCTCTGCCCTCAGCCTTAGCGTCCGCAATGTAGGACGCCTCATCGTGCAATGCCCGCTCTCTTATGCGCGCTATCTCGCGCAGCTTGTCGTCCGCGCTCATCTTTTTTAATAGGAA
>CANRAG010000128.1 GCA_947628515.1 uncultured Clostridia bacterium
CCAATCTGCACCAATGGCTGACGAGAAGTGAAATGGGAATTTACAGCCCGCTCGTGGATTTAATGGCGAACAAACATCTCGGCGGCAAAACGGTTTTGTATATGCTCGACGCGATTATCTGCGCGCCGTCGGAGGGCTCGTCAATTACGCTCAACAATTCAAAATGGCGGCAGGAGCCGTTTAACGGAGATTTCACTTCAAGCGTATTCATGTCGCAGGATCCGGTCGCGATCGATTCGGTGGGCGCGGACTTCATCATCAACGAGCCCGCCGTTACGGATAACAATTATGCCGCGCGCGACGTGTCGAACGAGAATTATCTGCATGAAGCGGGACTTGTTAAAAACGCGCCGTCGGGCACGGTTTATACAGACAGCTTCGGAAAAACCGTTACCAATTTGGGCGTGCACGAGCATTGGAACAACCCGACCGATAAGCAGTACAGCCGCAATCTCGGCAAGGACGAGGGTATAGAGCTTGTAATGGCGAAGCAGTCCGCCGGCGGAAATGTAGCGGTGGAGTATGATGAGGAAAGCGGCAAGATTACAGTTAACAACGCTCCCGAACACAGCACTCTGATTATCGCGTTCTATAAAAACAGCATTCTGTCGGGTGTAAGCCTTCACAACGGAAGCGGCACATTTACGGCAAATATCAGGGAAGGCTCAGAGGATGCGGATAACGCTAAAATATTTTTATGGGATATGAAAACCATACGCTCGTTGGGTGAGGCAAAAGAAATTATGACGAAGACTGAAACAAAAATGAATGTCAGAATAGGCGATTCGGTATTTACCGCCACGCTTGAGGATAACGCGGCGGTCAGCGAGTTCATCACAATGATGAAGGAAGCTCCGGTTACAATTAACATGAGCGATTATTCGGGTTTTGAAAAGGTAGGCCCTTTAGGAAGAAGTCTTACGGCGAGCAATAGTCAAATGACAACAGTCCCCGGCGATATAGTGCTTTACAGTGGCAATCAGATCGTCGTGTTTTACGGCTCAAACTCATGGAGTTACACTAAGCTTGGTCATATCGACGATTTAACGGGTTGGAAGGAAGCTCTCGGAAGCGGTAATATTACGGCTGTATTTTCGCTCGCCCAGTAACGAATAATAAAAAATAACGGAGAAATATTATGACAACAGAGGAATTTTTACAAAAAATGAGATGCGGCACGGTCACGGACGCGGGTTCGGATATGCACATAATGATGCACGATTTAAGTCAGCGGGCGCTTAAAATAACGGCGAGGTTAAACGGAGAGTACCACGAGCCGACGGAGCTTCGGGAGATTTTTTCGGAGCTTATCGGGAAACCGGTTGATGAGAGCTTCGGGCTGTTCCCACCGTTTTATACGGACTGCGGTCTGAACACAACAATAGGGAAAAATGTGTTTATCAATTCCGGCTGCCACTTTCAGGACTGGGGCGGAATAACGATTGGCGACGGAACGCTTATCGGTCACAACGTCGTTATCGCGACACTAAATCACGGCTTAGCACCGAAAAAAAGGCACGACAATATTCCGGCGCCTGTCACAATCGGCAAAAACGTATGGATAGGCTCAAACGCGACGGTACTGCCGGGCGTTACAATCAGTGATAACGCGGTTGTCGCAGCGGGCGCGGTTGTCACGAGGGATGCAGAGCCTTACACAGTTGTGGGAGGCGTACCTGCGAGGTTTATAAAACGGGCGGAAACGGGTTAAGCTTCTGATAGACGCGGCGCAGTTATCATGATTTATAACATAAAAACGGAAGGTCAGAATATAATTTACACTACCTTCCGTTTTTCAAGTCTCAAAATCCGCATAGAACCTATATCTAAATCACTATAAACCGTGACATTTTACTTTATACGCATACAGCATAAATTTCATATTTTCACAAATCACTTGCAATAATAGCCAATCCGTGATATAATCATTCTGATAAACAGAATATGAGGTGATAAAGTTTATGATAACGCCCGATAAGGTAGTTGCCGCAGCCGCGCGCAAGGAGCATGAAAATTTAAAATTCCGAAATTTCCTTAAAAATCACGCCGACGAGGACAAACTCGACAAGCAATTCCTGCGCCTGCATAATGAATTGTTTTCGGATTATGATTGCAGTCGATGCCGAAACTGCTGTAAAGAATACAGTGCCGAAATTCCACCGCAGGATTTTGAACATGACGCGGCACACTTAAATTTAAGTGTCGATGATTTTATTGACCGATATTTAAAACTCAACGAGTTCGGCTCGTATTCCACAAAGCATAAGCCATGCGATTTTCTGCTTAACATCGGCGACTGTATGCTGGGTGACTGCAAGCCCGAAGGCTGCAAGAATTATCCGTACACTAATCAGCCTGAACGATTGCAGAGTTTGCTGACATTCATAGAAAATATCAAAATATGCCCGGTCGCATATGAAATATGTGAGCGATTAAAGCAAGAATACGGATTTCGCGGGCGATAAGTTTGTCGCTTTTCGATTAGGCGCATTGTACATACCAGCCGCAATATTTTCTACATTTCTGTCGCTGGGCGCTGCTACCCGTTCGTAGTATAAACCTCCTTGTTAAATCCTACGCATATTTTATTCCTTAAATATTTCATAAGCGTAAGATGCGCCTGCGTTTGATTGTCTATAATCGGATTGTTTCCCGTATGATAAGGAACGCCCCAATTTTTTCCGGTATATTAATTGTGCTTCAAGCTTCGGGCGTTTTTATATCCGACCATGTCCGCCGCCTCGGATCGTGTTTTTCCACCGGCGACCAGCTTGTCGGCTATGCTCCGGCGCAGGTCGGAGCGGATCTCAACAAAGGTTTTACCGTATGTCTTTTTCAGAAACCGCTGCGTCTGGCGCGGGCTTAAGCTAAGCCTCGTCGCGAGTTCCCTAAGCGTGATCGACGCGTAATGGCCTACCATCATTTCGTCCGTAATAATCATGCGTCTGTCGTCCGGAGTTATTTTCGCATAGTCGCTTGCCTTTTCGCTGCCCGCATAGTTTCGGGCGAGCGCGACGAGAAGCTGCGAGGACAGATTGGTAATGTTTTTCAAATAGCCTATTTCTCTCTTTTCATATTCCTCGTCAAGCTTTTCAAAAATCTCAACCGTATTCTGATTATCTCTGCCTATCCAGAAGCTTGTGTTCTTGATCAATTCCGACGTTCTGCCGCTTTTCTCGCGGCTGTTTTCGCTTATTTCAAATTGTATATAATATTCGTCCATGGGATCGGACGCATCGGTGATCTGCTCGTGCGGAACAAGAGGGCCGGTCATATATAAAGTCCCGGGTGTAAGCTCATATTCGGTATCATCGGCAATAAGCGTTCCCCTGCCACGGCATACGAGATATTGTACAGTAATCAAGGGGAAATGTAAATGAATAAATGCGACAACTTTGCGCATGATGTGTCATATGAATACGCCTCCCCAAAAAGACTTTATATCACGTAATGAAAATTTAATTTTATAAATTTTTCAATTTCTATTGACAAAACTGTTTTAACTGTGTATAATGAGTATATACAGTTAAAACAGTTGGGAGGTGATAGCTTGAACATAATAATAAACAACACAAGTGGAGTGCCGATATATGAGCAGATATACGCGCAGCTTAAAAACGAAATTATATCCGGCGCATTAAAGGAAAACGAGCCTTTGCCATCAATCCGCGGGCTGGCAAAGGGGCTGCGGATAAGCGTAATCACAACAAAGCGCGCGTATGAGGAGCTTGAACGCAGCGGGTATATCTACACTCTCGCCGGCAAAGGCTCATTTGTCGCAAAGAGGAATAACGAGCTTATACTCGAAGAATATTTAAAGGAGATAGAAAGTCATCTCGAACGTATTTCGAAGCTTGCGCGGGCTGCGAACATCGGGAAAAACGAATTGATTGATATGTTAAATGCTTTGGAGGAAGATTAAATGAATGCATTAGAGGTAAAGAATATTTATAAAAGCTATAAGAAAACGAAACGCGCGGAAGGGTTTGAACTAAAAAATATTTCCTTTTCGCTCCCGTCCGGCTGCGTTATGGGTTTAATAGGTGAAAACGGCGCCGGGAAAAGCACGCTTATAAAGCTTATATGCGGAATAGCGCGCGCCGACGGCGGGGAGATAACAGTGCTCGGAACAGAAAATACAAGCCGGAAATTCACGTTTACAAAGCGGGATATGGGCGTTGTGCTCGATTATCCGTGCTTTCCGACCAAATTCACCGCAAACGATATTAATCGGATAATGCGCCGCGCATACACGGATTGGAATGAGAACATATTTTTTAAATGCCTCGGCACGATCGACACTGATTTAAAATACGGCAGCTATTCAAAGGGCATGAAGGCGCTGCTCCCTATCGCCGTCGCCATGTCGCATAACGCGAAGCTGCTTATCATGGACGAGCCGACAAGCGGACTGGACCCGATCGTGCGCGATGAGATACTTGACATGATAAATGAGTTCACACGAGAGGAAAACAGGTCGGTTCTGATATCCTCACACATATTGAGCGATCTTGAAAAGGCCTGCGACTATATCGCGTATATCTCGCGCGGCGAGCTGAAATTCTGCGAGGAAAAGGATGATATGCTCGATAAGCTCGTTATAGTAAAATGCGGTGAAGATGAGCTGAACGTTATTGACAGAAGAAAAGTTATAGGCGTAAGAAAATCAGATTTCGGAATAGAAGCACTTGCCTACCGGAATGCTGTTACCGGCGGCATACACTGCGAAAAAGCAACTATTGAAGATATTATGATATATACCGCAAAGGGAGATCTGGAAGGAGGTGCGCGCATATGAAGGGATTACTTTTTTGCAGCGCTTTATCATGGCGTCCGAAATCAGCTCGGTTATGGTATGTTTTAGTTATTTTGCTCGGTTTGCTTAATTATGCTTTCGGCGTTTTTTCGGATAATGGCTTTGCTGTAGCTTTTATATTGTTTTACTGTACCGCATCATTAAACGGCGGAGTGATGATGTTCGGCGAAAGATATAACTGGAACAAATATATCGTTACATTGCCGGTAAGCCGTAAACAGATAATTCTATGCCAGCATATTGAAACGGCAGCGTATGAATTATGCATATATATGTCGCTCGTCCTTTCTTCTGTTGCCGCAATGGCGTGGAAAGGGGCGGACGCTGCCGAAATAGTATATGATGTTATACTTATATCCGTAATCATTATATCTATTTCGGTTTCCCATATGGTTTCCGCCGCGTTCGGCGGGAGAATAGGGCAGCGGTGCGGTGTATTAATCAGTGTTTGCGCCATAGTTTCAATTCTGCAATCCATATATGATTTTCCGGTCGAATGTGCCGTTTGCTGCATCATTGCCGCTGTTATTATAAGAGCCGTTTCCATTCCGGTTTCCACCAAACTGTACGGGAAAAAAGATTTGTAAAAGATTACCGTTAGAAAAGACCGGACAGTACAGCCCGAATAATGGATCGGGCTGTACTGTCCGGTCGCTTATTTGTACCGGGCTATATATTTTTCCGCGCTTAATATTCTATGCCCAAACGCGCCCTGACACCGTTGTCAAACGGATGCTTGATTTTTTTCATCTCTGTAACATAATCCGCGAGAGCCGCGAGCGCGTCCGGCAGCTCTCTGCCGGTGAGCACAATTTCCGTCCGTTCCGGCTTCGTTTTTAGAAATTCCGCAAGCTCGCGCTCGGATATGAAATCATAGTTCAGCGCGGGTATGACCTCGTCCAAAACTATCATATCGTACTTCCCCGCCCCGTCCACTATGTCTTTAAATATTTTTTTATATCTTTTAGCCGCGTCATCCTTTTCTTTTGCGGTCATTTTCCAAACAAATTTCATACCGTCTATTCCGTCGATAAGATTGATATTTTTAAGCGTTCTGAGGACGTTCCGCTCGCTTGACGAATTACCCTTGAGAAACTGGAAAAACATAACCCGTCCTCCCGCTCCCGCGCACCGCGCCGCGAGTCCTACCGCCGCCGTGGTCTTACCTTTGCCGTCGCCGTAATATATGTGAATAAGCCCCTTGTTCATTGTTTGTATCTTCCCTTCGCAAAGATGAATTTAACGGGAATTTGTATTTACCGATATTCCCGATCCGGCTGACGCCGCGTTTAGCTCTTATAGAATTATATCATGCCCGCGCCAACGTGTCAATCTCATTTGGAGACCACTGTTTTGAATGGGTGGACTTTTTGTGTGTTTTCATTTATTTCACAATTGGCACAATAAGCAAAAAACGCGGCAATGCTTTGCCGCGCATTATTCATAGCCTTAGTCTTTATTCGCATACTCCGTTTGCGCCCTTTTGAGCAGTTCTTCATCCGTACCCAAAGACTGTAGTATTGCCCATATGTCGGCAGCACTTTCAGCCCTGCCTTTCTTTATACCTTTTTCTATACCTTTTTCCATACCTTTTTCCATACCTATAGCTATGCCCTTTTCCGTGGCGTCGGCGATATAGGACGCTTCATCGTGCAATGCCCGCTCTCTTATGCGCGCTATCTCGCGCAGCTTGTCATCCGCACTCATCTTTTTTAATAGGAGCACCGCTTTGTTCATTACCTTGTCGTCTGTTCGCGTGATCATTTCAGCATCCTCCTCACTCTTTAAATTCAAAAATTTCAGCCAACGCCTTAGCCGTTTTATCTGCTTGCTGTCACTGTCAACCTTTGGCAGCTCCAGAAAGTCAAATCTGCATTTTTCGGTAAGCAGCTCGCCGCGGCTTGTTTCCTTCAGCATAAATATAGAATGACATGCTTCGCAGTCAAACATATTATAATCGAGAATATTTATGGATATTGTCTGCTTTAAATCCTTATACGATTGCCCCTCCTGCAAATCCTTTGCGTACAGCTTCGACCAGTAGAACAGTACCCGCTCGCGGAAGTCGCTTAGCTTTCTGACCTGCATTTCGACATTGATCTTTCTGTCTCTCAGCTCCATTGCTATATCCAGCCTTGAATATTTCTG
>CANRAG010000129.1 GCA_947628515.1 uncultured Clostridia bacterium
TATTCACGGCGGGGATATTGATAACGAAGTGACATGGAATGAAATAAAAACCGCCGCGGGCAGAAAGCCGCTGTTTGTCGTTCGCGGAAATAATGACGGCGGGCTGGATTTGCCGGACAGCCTTAACTTTGAACTTAACGGAATAAACTTTTTCCTCGTTCATAATAAAAAGGATATACCGAAAACCGTAGAAGCGGATATAATTATATTCGGTCATTCACATAAATATTATGAGGAAACAATAAACGGGCAGCTGTGGCTGAACCCCGGAAGCTGCGGGAAAAGAAGATTTAACTTGCCTGTAACTATGGCTGTATTGGATATTGATAACGGAAAATACTCGGTTAAAAAAGCAGAGTTTGAAAATTACAGACAAACAAAAAACAAAGTTACCATGAAAAACATAAAAGATGTTATGCGGTATGTGGATAAGGGGTTAAGTGTTGATGAAATCAGCCGGAAGCTCAGTATTGACCGAGAGTTTGTTGATCAGGTTATAAGGATAATAGTTACTCATCCCGGCGTTACGGCTGAAGGAATTATGAATAAAATGGAAGTTAATGATATTCGCAAGTAAAAGGCACGATTATGGGATTGATTGAAATATCCTGATGTTAAACAGAAATACAGATTTGAACTTCAGGAAACAGAGAGGGTAAACAAATAGGAGTAGTTATGATAAAATCTATAGTTGAGATGATTAAAAAGGGATTTGGCATTAGAGATAGGATTTGCGCGGCGATAATTTTGTGCGCGCTTTTATCCGTTATTGTACCCATAAACGCAGGAGCGGAGGAAAATGCCAACGCGTATAATGGCTTTTGCGGAACTTATCAGCAAATTTTCGTAGACGGAAAGCTTCTTTACGAGGCGAGCAACAAAATGTTTGCGGGCAGTACATCCTGGGTAAAGTACGCCGACTACTTTCTGCCGCGCAATATGGCGGACGGAAGCTATGCGTTTGAAAACCTCAGTACAAGCCGGCGCTTTGCCGCAGCGGATGAGGGCAGACAAATTCCCGCAACGATTTATAACATATACTATGATTCCTACAGCAGCGAAAACTTTAAGGGTCTTAACGATAATACTCAGCATTGGATACGGGAATATTCGGACGAGGACGGAGTGTTTTATCTGAAGAATCTGGAAAACGGACTCTATTTGGGTATTTCCGGTGATGGACAAGTCATTTCGGTGGATGAATCCCAAAAAGCCGAAATCACCTTTCAGGCGCATCCGGAGGAAAGTCCGCTGTGTCTGCTCTCCGCCACGGGTGCTTACAGAGAGCTTAGTGCGGAGCAGCGCTCGCGCCTTCGGCAGGTATACGAGAGCGTTGCCGGAGACGTTTTTGACCGCAACGGCGCCTATAAAAACTCATTTTTAAATCCAATGACGCCGAGGAAAAAGATAGACCGTATTTACGAAAGCGTTAAAGCCGGAAATACGGAGCAATTAAATGCATATCTGAGCATAGGAGGCAGTGATATTGCGTCTACCGACTATAAGGGATATTTAATCAGCGATAAGCTTCCCGGCACAAAAAATTATACGGCAACTTTTGACCAGCCGATAGAAACAGCGGCGGCGGACGCAAACGGTTATTTGCATACCACGCTGACTGTCTATAATCCGGACGAAACTGTTAGTCAGACAGTAAGTGTTACGGTTCAGAATGACCCCACAGCTAAGAAAAACGCCGAATACTTTGCACAGGTGATGCCTCAGATCCCGTATTCATACAGAAGAGTCGTAAAAAAAGTAAATGTTGAAAAATCTAATGGTGACTACTTCGACTGCACTTTTGGCAATACAATCGGAATCCATGTGCCGCGTTCGTATGGTCGCGACCTCATGATGTCGAAAATCGTTCACGAGCTTGCTCATGGACAGGATATTGCTTATGGTGGCGGTTACTGGCATTGGACAGCCGGTGAGGAATGGCGCGAAGCCGCAAAGAAGGATATTTTCACACCCACCGAGTACGGTCACACTGATTCTGATAAATGGAATGAGGACTTTGCCGAATTCTGTCATTTCTATTTTGCTTCATACACAAATCAGGATTGGCGGCGAGCTTTGGAAATACTTTTCCCCAACCGTTCCCGCCTGTTCCGAGAGATGAGGTATAAAAATATAGATGAACTTTCGCTTTGGGAGGAGCAATTAGGCGGCGCATTTGCGCTGACATTTGACCCGTGCGGCGGAACTGTGACCCCGGCTGCAGCAGAGGCGTTTCACGGCGGCGTTTACGGAGGACTTCCGATCCCGACTCGCGCGGGCTATTGCTTTGACGGCTGGTATACGGAAAATAACGAACCCGTCACCGATGAGACCAAAGTGACCGAAACAGCGCCTCAGACCCTATACGCCCATTGGACGGATCCTAACGCAACGCCAAGCCCAAATCCGACGGAGACGCCAACGGCAACCCCGACACCAACCCCGACGCCAACCCCGACACCAACCCCGACGCCGACGCCGACGCCAACACCGACGCCGACGCCAACACCAAGCCCGACACCGACGGCGGAGCCGAATCCGTCAACGCCGGCACCTACACCTACACCTACGCCAACGCCAAGTCCGACACCGACGCCGACGCCAAGACCGACACCGACACCGACGGCTACGCCGAAGCCGGATAAGGTTACTGTGGATAAAGAAATCAATATGAAGAAAGTGCCCGCGTCAAGCGGTTCTCCGGCAAAGGTAAAAGCGTCAATCCATATGTATGTCCCTGACGAAAAAGGCGCTCAGGAAACAACATTCATCTTAGCGGTATTCAAAGACAATGTATTACAGAGCCTTAAATATGTAAAAGAAACGGTAACGGGGGATAAACAGTTGGAAGTGGAGATCGAAGCCGAAGACGGCGTAACGGTTACGGCAATGCTGTGGGACGGAAAACAAAGACCGTTTGTGCGGGCGCAGCGGTTGGAGTTTTAAAGAGATATAATAAAAGATGTATTGAACGGAAACGTTACCTGCAAATGTTAAGCCGAAATGACAGTGAACGGTTACTTACAGACCGATAAATTCGTTTTGTTTAGCGGCATAAAAAAGCGATTACCGATTGGTAGTCGCTTTTTATGCCTGATTTTATACCGGGGCAACTCAAATAAAAAATTTATTTTCTTGACAATTAATAGAATTTATGGTATAGTATAGTTGCGACATACTTCTGAATATTTATCCATACAGTTTGCGCTTGCTAAAAAGCGCACGCTTTGATTGTCATACCTGTGTGGATAATATAGACGTATGAAGTGTGTCGCAGCATTAAATCAAAGTGGCGTTTTTGGGTGCGCCGCTGAGAATTTATGCGGCGCACTTTTTTTAGTTGAATTTTTTTAAGGATGATGTTTTTATGAAGAAAAAATTTATAAGTATGTTAACCGTATTTGCAATTTTGTTTGTTTCAATGATAATAACACCGCCACCGCAAAATACCGTCCGCGCAAATGGTACGGCAGATGACCTTATACGCGTAGCGGAAGGGGAAATAGGTTATCGTGAAACAGGAAATAACCATACGAAATATTGGGATGATTTGGATGCGAGTATGCAAGGGCAAAGTTGGTGCGCTGCTTTTATCATATGGTGCGCCCGTCGGGTAGGCATAGGCTCTGATGTAATCCCAACATCATACAGCTGCTATGACGCGAGCAACTCAATGAAAAACTGGTTCAGTGCCAGAGGAAGATATTACGAAAGAGGAAGCACAACTCCACAAAGAGGGGATTTGGTAATATTTAAATACAATAGTGGCGATAAACATATCGGTATAGTAACGGGTACTGACGGCAGCATGGTTTATACTATTGAAGGAAATAAATCAGATATGGTAACAACAGGCTCATATTCGCTCAGCAACAGCACAATCCACGGCTATTGCCGTCCCGCATACGCGGCAGGATCGGCGCCGACTTTATCCGTATCCGAATCAATATATGCCGAAGGTGACACTATTCCTCTTAGCACAAACGTATCTGATCCTTCTTCATATTCTCTAGAAATAAATCGTAATAATGAACATTGGTTTGAAGCCTTAAACGGCAGTTTTTCATTTACTCCGACTATATCGGGGAAATACAGTATAAGACTGACATCATCCTCTGCGACTTCAAATTGGGTTGAATTTACAGTAGGCATAGGCAGCAGAAGTGTATCCGGTGATTTCAACGGAGACGGCAAGGACGATTATGCGACACTGTATGATATAGGGTCATTTAAAGCTCAATGGCATGTTTTTTTATCAACCGGAGAGACCTTCTCTGAAGAGATATGGCGTGAAGATTCGGGATATTATGCCGCCTCTGTTTCAGGCAGAGTAGTTGCCGGAGATTTTAATGGAGATGGATTGGATGATGTAGCCACAGTATATAAATATGATACATATAATATGGCAATCCATGTATTTTTATCAACCGGCAAAAGCTTTGAACAATGGCATACATGGTTTGCTGACGAAAAAAGCTATCCGGCTGATGCTATTACAGACAGAATAGCGGCAGGTGATTTTAACGGAGACGGTTTGGATGATATTGCGGCTATGCATGAATATGATAAATATCATAGCGCTATACATATATTCCAATCTACCGGAGCTTCATTTCAAAACTGGCAATCATGGTATGAAAGCGAAACAGCTTATGAGTCTGGAAGGGTTGCCGGCAGATTCACCGCAGGCGATTTTAACGGAGATGGTTTAGATGATATTGCGGCTATGTATGAATATGGTCTTTATAACACGGTTATACATATATTTATATCAAATGGTAATACGTTTGGAAATTGGCAGGCATGGTATGGTGACCCGACCGGTTATGAATCAAATAAGGTTACAGGACGCTTGACTGCAGCCGACCTAAACGGCGACGGTTTAGATGATATTGCAGCCATGTATGAGTACGACGCTCATTCTCCGTCTATACACGCATTTATCTCCCAAAAAACAACTTTCAAAACATGGACGGGCTGGATTAATGAAACTGCCTTTGGCTTAAAAGCTGTTTCCGGAAGATTTGTTGCCGGAGATTTTGACGGGAACGGAGCAGATGATATTGCGACCATGTATAATTATGATAATTCATATACGATATTTCATATGTATATGTCAGATAAATCTAAATTAACTCATGAATGGTGGAACAAAATTGACAATTATAACGTTTTAAGAACAACAGGTTTTAAAGGATATTACGATTCATACACCCCGAGATACTCCTTTACGCACAAACATACATATAAAGAATATATAACACCACCAACATGCACTGAACAAGGATACACCACTCACATATGCACAACAGGCGACGATTCTTTCATTGATACATATGTTAAGGCGCTTGAACATAAATGGGGCAATTGGTTTGTTTCCAAAGAACCCACTTATGAATCCGCAGGCGAAGAAACACGCAGATGCGAGGTATGTAACGCTGAAGAGAAAAAATATACTTCACCATTACCTACGCCAACACCGACACCAACGCCGACGCCGACGCCAAGCCCAACGCCGACACCTACACCAAGCCCAACGCCGACGCCAAGCCCGACACCGACGGCTACGCCGAAGCCGGATAAGGTTATTGTGGATAAGGAAATCGATATGAAGAAAGTGCCCGCGTCAAGCGGTTCTCCGGCAAAGGTAAAAGCGTCAATCCATATGTATGTCCCTGAGGAAAAAGGCGCTCAGGAAACAACATTCATCTTAGCGGTATTCAAAGACAATGTATTACAGAGCCTTAAATATGTAAAAGAAACGGTAACGGGGGATAAACAGTTGGAAGTGGAGATCGAAGCCGAAGACGGCGTAACGGTTACGGCAATGCTGTGGGACGGAAAACAAAGACCGTTTGTGCGGGCGCAGCGGTTGGAGTTTTAAAGAGATATAATAAAAGATGTATTGAACGGAAACGTTACCTGCAAATGTTAAGCCGAAATGACAGTGAACGGTTACTTACAGACCGATAAATTCGTTTTGTTTAGCGGCATAAAAAAGCGATTACCGATCGGTAGTCGCTTTTTATGCCTGATTTTATTCAGCTATTGCATACGGGTGGGAAAAGTGGTAAAATAGAAACAGAAAAAGAAATTTTACTATTATAGTGGGGAGTAAACGGTGAAAAAGAACGAATTTATATATATCGCGGGATTATTAAACGAACAGCTTAATATCGTGCCGCTGCTGTTCGGCTCACTGGGGCTGGAGCAGCGGCTTAATAAAAATCTGAACGCGGACGATATTGACGTGCTTATTCCGGAGATATTTTTGAATGAGAGGTGGGGCAGTATCGTCGCGTTGATGAACGATTACGGATATACTCTTTATGATTTGCGCGAGCACGCGTTTGAGAAGTCGGGCTTGAGCGTTGCTTTTGCCGCAATCGAGAGCCTTACGCCGTTTGCGGGTATAGATTTGAAACAAATTCCCGTTATCAACGAAACAGGGGTTCGCTATTATTTACCGGATCTGCACGACTACTTAAAGGTATATACGGCGTCGGCAAGGGACGGATACAGAAAGAATGTAAAGAATAAACAGGATGAACAAAAAATAGAATTGATAAAGGCTGAAATACGAAAAACACGTTTCACACAATAGAGCCGATACTGTGGACGGTGCCGGTAAGTCCCAACAAGTATCTGTGTCTTATCAAAGACGTAAATCACAAACGGTTCGCGGTCCGTATGTCGGTATGCCGGAATCGGTGTGCATGAGGAAAGAGTTATAATATGAAAGATTACAGTATTCAAAATAAGCGGGCGTGGGAATATAATGCTTATGAATTTTGGGTCGAGCAGATGGGCGCACCCTCGGAGCGGGCAAAGGAAATCAAGGAAAATCCAATCAAA
>CANRAG010000130.1 GCA_947628515.1 uncultured Clostridia bacterium
GGAGCTATGTGGTAAGCTCTTTCGGCAGCGGCGCGTATTTTCATAAATACGAATACAAAGGCTCGATACGCGGCAGTCTCGCCGGCTCTTACAGGACAAGCTTTCACCGGACGGGAAGCTTTAGCGCTTCCTCCGCGCCGTCAGCGGGTACAAAACAGAGCGTATATGTTTTGGGATACGGAATAGATTTGATATAAATGAGGAGAAAAGCTATGAAAAAACCTGAACTGCTTGCACCCGGCGGAAGCTTGGAAAAGCTAAAAACAGCCGTGGACTATGGAGCGGACGCGGTGTATATCGGCGGGGACGCGTTCTCGCTTCGCGTCGCGGCGGAGAATTTTTCGGTTGAGGAAATGCGGGAAGGACTTAAATATGCCCATGACCGCGGCAGAAAGGTTTATCTTACCGCGAATATCATACCGCATAACAGCGATATTGAGCAGTTTGAAGCTTTTATAAACGAGATACGCCCGCTCGGATTTGACGCGGTGCTTATTGCGGATTTGGGAATGTTCGGCATGATGCGCGAGCTTGCGCCGGAAATTCCTATACATATAAGCACACAGGCGAACAACACAAACTATAAAACAGCGGTTATGTGGCATAAAATGGGCGC
The DNA here is from genome assembly GCA_947628515.1 of uncultured Clostridia bacterium. Lineage (GTDB taxonomy): Bacteria > Bacillota > Clostridia > UBA1381 > UBA1381 > Ornithomonoglobus. The sequence goes on from CANRAG010000130.1 coordinate 617, forward strand.
GAAACGGGTTGTTCTTGGCCGCGAGATGTCATTTAAGGAGATTGCGCAGTTTAGGGAGAATATTCCGGAGGATTTGGAGCTTGAGGCGTTCATACACGGCGCTATGTGCATTTCGTATTCCGGCCGCTGTCTGCTTTCTAATTATATGACCGGCAGGGATTCAAACATGGGCGCGTGCGCGCATCCGTGCCGCTGGAACTATTCGCTTGTGGAGGAAAAACGGCCGGGCGAGTATTTTAAGATAGAGGAGAACGAGAGGGGCACGTTCATATTCAACTCCAAGGATTTATGCATGATAGAACACATACCGGAGCTTGTAAAAAGCGGTATAACGAGCTTTAAGATAGAGGGCAGAGTAAAGACGGCGTTCTATACGGCGACCGTCGTGGGCGCTTATCGGCGCGAGATAGACCGATATTTTGCGGACCCGCAGAATTATACATTTAACAAGGCCGAGCTCGACGAGCTGTGCAAGGTGAGCCACCGCCCGTATACTACGGGGTTTTATTTCACAAAGCCCGGAAGCGACGCGCAGGTGTATGAAACAAGCTCGTATATACGCGATTACGAGCTCATAGGCATAGTAAAGTCATACGACGTGAAAACGCGGCGCATGACGGTAACGCAAAGAAACCGTTTCTTCGAGGGCGATGAGATTGAGATTTTACAGCCCATGAAGCCGGTAGTCACGATTAAAGCCGAAGCGATGCGAGACGATGCGGGACAGCCTATAACCGTCGCCCCGCATCCGGAGCAGATTGTCACCATGAGCGTCAGCGAACCCATATGCGAGGGCGCAATGCTTAGGAAAAGAAAAATGCACAGGCCGTAAAACCCGTGCATTTTTTTCAGTCTGTTACGCGCGCGCCGATTTCCTTTGCACATTCCGGACAGATGTTCCTTCCATGAAATTCAAAAATACCGTCTGTATTCTGACAGAATACGCATGAAGGTTCATATTTTTTTAGTATTATCCTATCATCCTCAACGTAAATCTCCAAGCCGTCCTTCTCTTCAATACAAAATTTCTTTCTGAGTTCCTTCGGAATAACAATTCTGCCAAGTTCGTCAACCTTTCTAACAATGCCTGTTGATTTCATAGAAATGTTCCTCCTTTAAATTGATACCTTAATTATATCAGAAGAAAAAAGTAAAGTCAATAAAAGGAAAAATTCTTAACAGTTTAGACATATATTTCTGTATATTATCCAATAAATCTCCACATACTAGCAGGTAATTGTCGAAAATGACAAGCAAATCAGATGTCAGAAACTACCTTAAGGGCTGCATGCATCGCTGTTGCCGAGGTTTTAACATTTCTGTCAAGAAGCTTTTTTGAATAGATAATCTCGTCAATAGCGCATACCAGAAGTCCGGTGGGATATGTGCGCGCAAGTATGTCTATTTTGTCCGACGTATCGGCGTTAACTATTTTTTCGGGACTGCCCAGCGCGGTAACGAGCGCGTCGCGAAGGTACGTAAGAATCATATCATACAGCTCCGCCGCAATCTCCGCATGATTTTCAAAATATTCCGAAACCGTGTAGGCGTGTATTTTGTTCTTTGACAGTATTTTCGGGACAAGGCTCAAGGCGTCCTCGCGAAGCTGTTCAAAATCCTCTCTGTCTATTATATCGTCCGCCGCCTCAGGTATTCCCGCGCAGTATTTTACGAGGAAATCAACGCGCGGCTCGTCGGGATATTTTTCCGTTATATATTTTCGCACAATATCATCGTTTACGGGAGTAAAAGGAATTGTTATCGCGCGGGAGCGGACTGTGGGGAGGAGCGTTTGGGCGTCCGGGCATATTATTATAAATACCGCGTATTCGGGCGGCTCCTCGATTATTTTAAGGAATGCGTTCTGCGCCTCTGCCGTGAGCAAATCCCCGTCCTTTATAATAAACACCTTATGCTGATTAAAGAACGGAGTAACCATTGCTTCCGTAATCATATCGCGTATCGGATTAATGCCGAGCGACGCCTTGCCGCGTTCGCGGTTTACAAATAAAATATCGGGATGCGTTCCCGCCTGCGCCTCGCGGCATGACGGGCAATGACAGCAAGGAGCGTCCTTCGGATTATCGCACACAAGCGCCTTTGCAAAAAGCAGCGCCGATTCATAAACGCGCAGACCTTTTACGCCCTCAAAGATGTATGCCGCCGCGTTTGTGCCGTTTCTGAGATTGCCTATAAGCGTATCCATCAGCCTGTCGTGGAATATATCATAGCCGTACACAGTAGTCCCTCCATTTTCCAATATTAACATTATTATATCCTATTTCCCATAGAAAATCAAGCGCCAAATATCAATATGCCTGCGGTTTTTGAATGAGTTAATTTTCGGTGAATTTTTGCTTATCGGTCGTATGGGATACTGTATCGCGAAGCCCTCTGCGGAACAGGCCGTCCCGCCGTGCGCAAAAACATTATGGGAAATTGCGCGCTCTGGGACAACCTGTTCCGTGGGCTTGACATACATTATCGTATGCGGTGCATGCGGCACTATATCGCATGGTTTCCGCTGTAATTCATGTGCAAATTCATGCGTTTTCACATGTAATACTGTACCGTGTATGCCAATACAGCGGACTATATCAAATTCCTTGTATAATTTATGCAATTTATCTACTCTGCCACATGGGACATATTATCGTTGTGCGTGCGGAGAAATATGTTTCGCATTGGAATATGTTAATCACGGATTTGGGGCGGTGTGCCGTCGGAGCGCGCATTTCCCTTTTTATTAGCGCGCGGAGAGGGCATACCGCACCACAGAAGCCGCGCGATAAAGTACCGCATGCATGAGCGATACAGTGCCACATGCATATGTGATACAGCGCCAATCGTGAGATAAATGAAAATTGAAAAGAACGATTACAATTTGTTTGCTCGTTCAAAAACCGTGTTATAATCCCTTGCATTTGGGCAGAATATATGGTATACTTAATGAAATTAACAGGGATAGGAAAGAGATAATGGACAGGAAAGAACGTATTTTTGAATATATCTCCTCAAATAGCTATGTTCCGCTTAAATATGACGAGCTTGCGGTGGTGCTGGACGTGCCGGAGGACGGGCGCGGGGAGTTGTCGGATATACTTGACGCGCTTATACGCGAGGGCAGGATATACAAAACGAAAAAGGGACGCTTCTGCCCGGTCGCCCCGGACGGGCTTGTGGCGGCGGGGACTCTTATGTGCAACGCCGCCGGCGGGTTCGGATTTGTGCGTACTGAGGACGGGGCGGATAACGATATATTTATAGCGCATGAAAAGCTCGGCTCAGCCTATGACCGCGACAGAGTGCTTGTGCGAATAGAGCGGCAGAATAACGAGCGCGGACACCGCGAGGGATATATCGAGCAGATTATAGAGCGCGGGAACAAGCGGCTTGTCGGAGTGGTAACGGGTATAAAGAACGGCATGTATCGCGTATCGCCCGACCGACGCGAGTTCTTTTCACAGGTGCGCGTTAGAGAAGGCGACCTTAACGGCGCGAAAAAGGACGACAGAGTGCTTGTCGCGATAAACGGGTATAATTCCAAGGGAAAGCCGGTCGGCGAGGTTGAGACGGTGCTCGGCAGCGGCGATAGCATACTTAGCTGCCTAAACGGTATGATTGCCTCAAACGAAATCCCGCTGCGGTTCCCAAATGACGTATTGGAGCTTGCGGACAGTCTGCCGGACGAGGTCGGGAAAAAGGATATAAAAAACCGCGAGGATTTGCGCGATATGACGATTTTCACAATCGACGGCGATAATTCGCGCGATTTTGACGACGCTGTATCCTTAGAAAAGACGGAACAGGGCTGGAGACTGGGCGTGCACATCGCGGATGTCACACACTATGTAAAGGAAGGCTCGCCGCTTGACAAAGAGGCGCTAAGACGCGCGACAAGCGTGTATTTTCCGCATAAGGTGATACCGATGCTTCCCAAGAAGCTGTCAAACGGTATATGCTCGTTGAACCCCGATGTTGACAGACTTGCGTTTTCCATGCTCATGGAGCTTGACAGCGATGCGAACATCATCAGCCACCGTCTTTGCGAGAGCGTTATACACTCATGCGCGCGCATGACCTATAATAACGTAAATAAGATACTTGACGGCGATAAAAGACTTAGGGCGGAATACGCGTCAATCGTTCCGGTGCTGGAGGATATGGCGGCGATTTCGGAGAAAATGGCAAAAAAGCGCTCGGACAGGGGCGCGATTGATTTTGATTTTACTGAAACGGAGATAGAATGTGACGACGAGGGCAATCCGACGGATGTGCGCGCGGCAGAGCGCGGCAGAGCGCAGCGACTTATAGAGTCGTTCATGCTCGCGGCAAACGAAACGATCGCGGAGGCGGCATACTGGGCGGAACTGCCGTTCGTGTACCGTGTGCACGACGCGCCGAGCAACGAGAAGATAAGCGCGTTTAATGAATTTATAAAGAATTTCGGGTATTCGCTAAAGGGTAAGGCGGACAGCGAGAGTATACATCCGAAGGATATACAGAAGGTGCTTGAAGCGGCAAAGGGCAGACCGGAGGAAATGATGATTTCGCAGATTGCACTGCGCTCGCTTATGAAGGCGGGCTACCGTGAGACGAACGACGGGCATTTCGGTCTTGCGGCGCGCTACTACTGCCATTTTACGTCACCCATACGCCGCTATCCCGACCTCATGATACATCGCATATTAAAGGAGTTTGTAAACGGACGTCTTGACGACGGGCGGCAGGCGCATTATGAGCCGGTTGTAAAGGAGGCGGCGGCAATATCGAGCGAACGCGAGATTATAGCCGAACACGCGGAGCGGGACGCGGACGATATGCTCAAAACCGCGTATATGCGGCAGTTTCTGGGCGAAAGCTTTGACGCGGTGATTTCATCCGTCACATCCTTCGGTATATTTGCCGTACTCAGCAACAGCTGCGAAGGGCTTATCCGCTGTGAGAATATTTCATCGGACTATTTCGAGTATGACGAGCAGCGGCATATTCTAACGGGCGCGCATACGGGAAAAACGTATAAAATCGGCGACGGTATACGCATAACGGTCGCGGCGTGCAATGTGCTTATGCGCAGGATTGATTTTGTGCTTGAGGAGGATGCGCGGGGCGAGGTGTTTGCCAAAATCGAGAAGCGCAACCGCAAGGCTATGGAACGCGCGGATAAAAAGCCTAAGCGACGTCATAAATACAGGGACACAAAAAAGAAGAGGAAGCATGGCGATGGACGATAGATTTGAAATAATAGTCCCGACACTGTTCGGGCTTGAACGGCTTGTAGTAAAGGAGCTGTACCGCATGGGCTATGACGCTAAAAGGGTAGAGGACGGCAGAGTCACTTTCGACGGCGATTATGACGCGGTTGTCCGCGTCAATATGTGGCTGCGCTGCGGTGAGCGCGTACTAATTAAGGCCGGAGAGTTTAGGGCTGAAACGGCGGACGAGCTGTATGACGGCGCAAGAGCGATAAATTGGGAGCGGTTTATAGACCGAAACGACGCGTTCCCTATAAAGGGGCATACAACCCGCTCGACGCTCGCAAGCGACCGCAACAGTCAGATAATGATAAAAAAAGCTGTCGCGGACAGGCTGGGCGAAGCCTACGGGATTTCGTGGATGCCCGAAACGGGCATTACATACCGGATACAGTTTACCATAATAGACAATATCGTAACGCTTATGATAGACACCACGGGAACGCCGCTGCACAAGCGCGGCTACCGTATAAAGTCAAATCTTGCCCCTGTGAGGGAAACCATCGCGGCGGCTATGGTAATGCTTAGCTACTGGAAATTTGAGGAGCCGCTTGCGGATCCGTTCTGCGGCAGCGGAACAATCCCGATAGAGGCGGCGATGTTTAAGCGCAATATGGCGCCGGGGCTGGGCAGGCATTTTGATTTTGAACAATTTCCTCAGATCGAACCGCGTCTTATAAAGGAAATAAAGGAAGAAGCGCAAGACGAGGTACACAGAGATGTGCGGCTTGATATATGCGCGTCCGATATAGACCCCGCCGCTGTCAGCCTAACGCGCGAGAACGCGGCAAACGCCGGCGTCGGCGAGTTTATTAAGGTAAAGCGCGAAAATGCCGTAAACATAACCGCCGACCGTCCGGGTGGCTCAATAATATGCAATCCGCCGTATGGCGAGAGGTTGGGAGATATTGAGGAATGTAAAAAGCTCTACCGCGCAA
>CANRAG010000131.1 GCA_947628515.1 uncultured Clostridia bacterium
CATTTACGCCCTTGAGTGTGACCTGCTTAGTAGCAGTAACCGTATTTGAGCCTTTAATCTGCGCGGGAGCCTCGGCACGTACTGTAACGACCTTATCCGCTGTAAAGACATCCGATATAAGCATGCCGTTATCTATATGCGCGCCTTCCGTAACAGGATTTTCATTGTCCGCGTCATATAATGAATACGTTACATTTTTCTTTACCGACGGTTTTCCCAGTCTTGTCACCTCATAATCGAGCGCGAGCGGAGTGCCTGACTGAACCTCTTCATCACAGTTAATCGTAAGTGCGTCCGGGTTCTTATAAATCATCTTGACGTTATCATAGCTCATGCCTGCGGAAAAGGTAACCTGTAACGGATTTTTTACACTCGTGGTGCTGTCGCCGTCATAATTACGCATATCATAGTCCGCTGTTTCATAAATACACTTTATTGTATCTCCATCCTTGGCATATACTCTCATTGCCACAGGATTATTCTTATTTTTTAACTGTCCTTCGAATTCCAGCCTGTACCATGTGTTAGCCGTCAATCCTTCCTTGAGATTGTGAAAGCTCTTGCTGTCTTTTTGACCTTTAAGTATTCCGTCCTCAAGCTTAATCGTTGTAGCCGTACTCGCCGCCCAGTCTCCGCTGCTCGCTCTTGCCACACTCTCTATATTAATATTACCGGTTGAGGTTGTCGCGTCCGCTTCTCCGTCAAAGCGAACGTCCATTGACAGGAAAAACTCATTCAAGGGATTTTCTATATTGACCGTCTCTGTATCTCCCGTTACCTGATTGGCCTGTGTGCCGTCAAGATCATTTGTCGCCGTTCCGTCGTCATAAGTCTCGTCAACGATTTTTTCATCATTGTCAGCCGTTTCAAAATCCGCGTATGTGTCGTTCTCGGCCGCCGAAACCGGCAGTACAGCGACAGATGATACCATAGCCGCAGTTAATAATATTGATAATAATTTCTTCATTTATTCCGCCTCCTTACTGCGCGTTACTGTAGGTAACGGTCTTGTTAGCGTCGTCCTGCTTGACGTCTATGCCGATATAGCCGAATAGGCTCGAATGTACGAAGAATTCACCGTTTATTATCGACGTTGCCTGTACCGTTTCATTTGAATCGCTGCTGTTTCCGTCGAAATAGAGCTGGTTCTCGCCTTCCTTAATGGTATAATAATGTTCTCCCACGGTTATCTTCAGTGTCTTTACGTCGCCGCCCGTTATCTCATATGATACTCCGAGCTTTTTAAGTATCGGCTCTGCCGGGCTGTATATGCCGTTCGGAACACCCGCTCGTGAGCGTATATTGTCAGCAAGTGTAAGCTCCTCGCCGTTTACGATTGTCGTATAGTATACGTTGGTGTCAATTTCCTTTTCGGTGATAATATTCGCCCAGTCAATAAGATGCTTACTCAAAATCGGCTTCATCGGCGCTGCACCGGACTCAATCGGTCTGTCCGACGATAATCCCGGAGCAAGATGCGAGGGCATCTCCTTGGTAAGCCCGTTTTCTGCGGTTACCGCCGAAGATGTTATTGTAGCTGTAGCGGGCAGCATACCGGGAATATCCATTGTAGCGGTAAGCGTAAAGGTTCCCGCGTTTCTTGTGGATTTTACAAAAATTCTGTTGGTTCCGTTTTCAGCGTATACGAAATTCTTGCGGATTGTGGACGTGTTAGCGGGCAAGCCCTTAAAATACTTTGAAATTGTACCCTCTGAATTTGGCAGACAACCCGTGCCCGTACCTGAGTTATAACCTCCGAGATATACGCCTTCACCTTGCCACTTGAAATCAATCCTGTCATAATTAAGCGCACATACGTTTCCTTGCGAGTCTACAACCTCAACGTCAAAATACGCAATATCCCCTCCGTCGGCACGCCAATCGGAAATCGTTTCGCCGTCGTCATTTGTTTTTACGGCCGTGTGCGGAATAAGACGTATCTCCGCCGCGTCGCCGCTGCGCTTGATTTCATCGGTTGCGATAACCCTGTTATTTATATCGTAAGCTTTTGCTATAACCGCATCGCCCTTAGTTACGTCAATTCCGTCAAACTGATAAATAAACGTGCTGTCGGCAGTGTCATCCGTGCCTATCGGAACCTCCGTTTCGCCGTCAACTCTGTAAAGCTCAACCTTATTAACGTCCTTTGAACCTATTACGTATACCGTTTTATTTAAAGGATCCCGCTGAGCCGTCTCTGTTGTATACTGATCCCATACTAACGGCTTACCCTTTTTCGTTGTTCCTGCGACCTCTTTTGTTACAAAATAATTATATGTATCGTCGCTTAACTCCGGATAGCTCCAATGCCCTATGATATGTACGGCCGGTTCATCGGAATGAGCCACGCGTGTTCCCTCAAACATTTCCTTAGTTTGCCTTACCGGGTCAACGCGTCCCGATGTACGGCAGTTCTCCGAAGCGGTATTTCGGCCGTGCATATTCGAATCCGACCATACCATCATCGCCTCCGCCGAGTACAGGCTGTTGCCCTGACCGGCGCGGTTTGAATAATAGCCGTTATATTCGCGCACATTGCTTACCGTAATGCTTTCCTGGGTCTGGTCATGCGCGTCATAGCCATCCTCTTTTGACTGACCGCGCATAGCCTTATTTACATAATCATAATCCGGAGGTGAATAGTCGTCCCAAACACGTCTCGGCGATTCCTCACGCGCATATTCCGTCTCCATGATCGGTCCCATAATTCCGTTCTTCTTCATCGACGCAACCGCGCCCTTATCCGTTGTGCCGCCATACATGGTTCCGGCATAGTTGCCCTCATAGTTAAGCTGGTCGGCAGCCGTTGTTGAGCGTGCTCCGATAAAGCGCATACCCTTCGGGTCGATCGTATTTCTCAAATCTTTCATTTCATTCGCGTGAGCCGCACTAACCGGGCTGTTACCCGTTTCGTAGAACAAGACCGACGGACTGTTTCTGAAATAGATCATCGCGTCGCGCATTGCCTCAACGCGCTGTGACCAGGCTCTGCCTTCCGCGTCGCCTTCCTTGTCTCCCGCCGGACATACAACAATAACGCCGTAGCGGTCTGAGGAACGAACCTCCGCCGGCTTCGGAGCAACATGCATCCAGCGGATAAAGTTTGCGTTATTCTCCTTTAATAGCACCATATCGTAATCCTGCAGCCAGTCGGGAGCGATACCTATTACAGCCCACTCATTTGTCGAGCGCTGCGCGTAACCCTTTAACCATACGGGCTTATCGTTAATAAGCACACCGTTATTGGGATCATAGCTGACCTTTCTAAAACCGGTTTCCTTCTTTTGTACGTCAACGGCCTTTCCGTCGCCGTCTTTTAATATTGTATATACCGTGTAAAGATAGGGATCCGTATCCGTCCAGAAACGTACATCCGAAGCATCATAGCTTGCCTTTATATGCGTAACATCGGGCGTGTTTACCTTTGTAATACCCACGGGATTGGCAATATTCTTTTCGTTGTAAACATTGTCGTCCGAAAGCGTCTTATCCTCGTTAACGCTTCCCTCTACCGCAGTTTCATAAACAACGCCCTTGTCGGTCGCCGCTTTTACCTCGGTTTTACCGCTTTCAAACGAATACGCAAGCTTGCCGTCGTTATCGACAACAGCTACCTCGAGCGTGTATTCGCCGTCCGCGCCGCTCTCGTTTCTGACCTCCGCGTCAACGTTTATCGTAGCCTTGCCCGCGCGGCAGTCAAAATTGTCCGCGTATATGTAATTACCCGTCGTTTTTAAGTTGTTATAAAGCGGGAACGTCTGATACACTCCGCCCGTTACATGCAGATACGCGTCATAAACAAGTCCCGCCTGCGTCTCGTTAAAGCTTCTTACGTTCCATTGATAACCCGTGCCCACAACGCCGGAACCGTTTGAGTCGCCAACGGAAGAATTGAAGTTATCGGGCGTATAGCTCGAAGCCCACGCGTCGCCCGGAACCGTTTCGTAAGCAAATCTTTTGGGATTTCCGCTTGTCGCAGAACAGTCGTTTGCTATCGCGATAAGCGCGGTCTGGCCGGACTTGACATAGTTTGTAATATCAAAGCCCATTGCCGTGATACCCGCCTCATAGTATCCTACCGGCTCACCGTTTACCCATACATAAGCGGCTTGGCGTATGCCTTCAAGCTCGAAGAACACCTTTCCGTTCGCTGTAAGCTCAGGAACCGTAAACGTCTTTCTGTACAAAAACACTCCCAGACGTCCCGCGCCGCCGCCGGCATCGCTTGTAGTGGACGTGAACGCGTCCTCGCCGTTAATTCCATGCGGAATTGACACGGTTTCCCAGTCGCTGTCGTTATAATCTACCTCATAGAACTGCTTGCCGCCCACAGCGGCAGACTCCCACGCGCTTGCAGCGGACTGCCCCATGCCGTTCGGGGCTTCTTTGAACTTCCAGTCCAAATTCATGTTGTAGGTCACCGCAGGGCTTTCCGGCGCGGTATAGGCTTCACCTATCGCCGAATTATCCGCCGCGCTGACCGTCACAATGCCCGACAACAACAATTGCAAAACAATCATTATCGCCAAGGCCGCGTAAGATTTACGTTTCATAATTTTACCTCTCTTTCTTTTATACATTTTTTATAAAGAAACATATTAAGTTAATTATATTTTAGCATATTTTTATGAATATTGGAATTGCAGATATTGTTATTTTATTTGCGTATATTGCTATTTTCTGTTGTGAACGCAAAAAAATAACAGGCAGACGATAAACGTCTGCCTGCCTTAAAATTCTTAATTACTTTCTCAGACCAAGCTTAGCCACAAGCGCACGGTATCTTTCGATATCCTGATTCTTAAGGTAAGTCATAAGTCTTCTTCTCTGACCGACCATCATAAGAAGTCCCCTTCTTGAATGGTGATCCTTCTTGTGGAAATTAAGATGCTCGTTATTGAGGTGGTTGATTCTCTCCGTGAGAAGCGCAATCTGTACCTCCGGCGATCCTGTGTCGCCCTCGTGAGTGGCGAACTCCTTAATAATCTCCTGCTTACGTTCCTTTGTCATTTCAAAGTCACCTCCTATAATTTTAAACTATCGCCGCATGCCGGGTAAGCGTTGGTGAGTCGCAAAACCGGGCAAGGGTTCCGCTGTGCAATTCAATTTAATAAACTTAACAAAAAAGCCGAATTAATTCTTCTTTGTTCTGTTGAAACGCCTGTTGAACTTCTCAACTCTGCCGCCTGTGTCAACAAGCTTCTGCTTGCCTGTGAAGAACGGGTGACATGCCGAGCAGATTTCTACTGTGATATTCTCAAGCGTTGAACCTGTCGCGATTACATTGCCGCAAGCGCATGTAATGGTTGTCTGCTTATAATCCGGATGAATTCCCTGCTGCATTAGCGTTACCTCCTTAATAATTAGTATTTCGGGCATTCGCCCATACACCATTAGTTAGTATAGCACATCTTTTTTGATAATGCAAGACTTTTTTTCAATTTCACGAAATTTAACGAAATTTTTTGGGCAAACCCGTCCGTCTTATTTATATTTACGGCTTATCTATGCGATAACTCGTACTTTTTTATGAAATTCGCGTTTTCCTGTTCGATACTGTTGAGGTTCGCCGCGTCGTTTTCGTAATTATATAATGATGAAACTCTGTACCACGGGCATCCGTTGAAATAATTCTGCAAAGCCGCGTCCTTGAACTTTCTTCCGTGCCGCGCGTATATCTCGTTTCTTGCAACTCGCAGTTCCCATGCGCTCTTACCCGCAAGATCCGCTTCTGTCAGCTTAACGGTTGACGAGTTCGGGAATACGTATCCGTCAACTGTCACCACGTCGCCCGAAGGCTGTGCCGCCGGTACGCTGCCTGTTCCCGGCTGCGCTGCCGCGCCGCCTCCTGTCGCCGTGCCGCTGTTTGCCGCCGCGTTGCTGCGTGCCGCCGCTGTGCCGTTATTTGCAGCTGTGCCGCCGCTCGCAGTACCGCCGCCTGATTTGGCAGCCGTGCCGCCTGTGCCTGCCGCCCCCGCGGATGCTGTTGTGCCTGACGCGCCGCCTGAGGTTCTTTTGGTCGCTGTGCCGCTATTTGCCGCCGTGCCGCTGCTGCCTGCCGCTGTGCCGCCGCTCGTGCCTCTGTTAGCGGATGTCCCGCTTGTTCCGTCAGACGGCTTCCACGACGCAGGATCTGTCGCCCCTGCCTCCTGCGCATCCTGCGACGGGGCCTCTGTTACGACAACATCCGGCGTTTCCCGCTCCGGCTCGCGTGTAGCGATTACAACATTTGGAACCTCGTCCGGATTGGTTTGCACATAATATATGCCTCCGCCGATAGCGCCAAGGCAAATAACCGCGGCAGCAACAATAAGAACTCTGTTCCTTTTCTGCTTTCTTCTCTTGTCCTCTCGGCGTCTTTCTATCTCTTTTAACTGACTTTGCTTTTCAGCCTGTAACCTGTCCAACTGACGCTTGCGGTTTTTCGCATTTTCGTCAAATAACTCCTCTGTCCCGTCCTCATTCTCAACGCCCAGGCTCTCCTCCGCTTCGGTATCGGTGTTCGGCTTATTTTCGGCGTTCTTTACCGCGTCGGTATCTATGACCTTTGTTTCTTCGGCGTCTGCCGCGTTCGCGAATACAGCGCCGCAGAAACGGCACTCCGTTGCGTTATCTTCCAGCTTTGCGCCGCATTTTTTACAAATCATATTATGACCTCCTATACCCGCGTATATGCCGCGATTATATTTTAGCATATGTATAATACACCTTTATAAATTATACGCCATCACAGGTTAAAATGTCAATAACATCGTCTTAACAATTTTGTTACATTTATTACAC
>CANRAG010000132.1 GCA_947628515.1 uncultured Clostridia bacterium
TTCCGTTTTCTGTACTCGCTCGGAGTCATGCCCGAGCGCTTTTTAAAAAACGCCGAAAAATGCTGCGCGGATTTAAAACCGCAGGAATTTAAGATAAAGCTTACGGAAAATCCGCTGTCAAGCAGGCGTTTCGCCTTTATAAATCTGAAATCCCATAAATCCGCAATCGGCGGCTTGCCGTATATCTGCGCGTATTTTCGCCCGAAGCCGCGAACGCTCATATTCGCCATCGCCGCCATACGCTCCACGGTCCACGGTATATGTGTGCTGCCCATAACCGCATGGCGCACCCGCCGTAAATCGTCGCCCGATTTTGTTTTATAGTCCTTGTCATACGCGTTGAGCGCGTCATGCACGCATGATAGAATGAGCGCAAGATACGCGTCCTGCGCCTTTTGCTTAAGCGCGGACGAGGACAGTCTCTTGCTCTCCATGTCGTACATAAGCTGCTCCAATTCATTAACGTCGCCTATATGCGCGGGCGTCATATAGGGTATACCGAATTCGTCCATATCCGATTGCTCAGCGGTAAAGGTAATCGTCGTATGCGCCCACGGTCTGCCGTTCGCGCTCGCATGCCGCGTAGGAGTATCAGGCGGGATTATATAAACGGAATTCGGTTCGGACTCCACGGTTTCGCCGTCGGCGTTAAACAGCAGCATCGCGTTTTTGTAATAGTCCAGCACCCAATAAGGTCTGCCCGCCTTATGCTTATATTCAATCTGCGTTTCCATTCTCGTATAAAAATAATTCAACAATTTTATCATGACCGTATCACCCTTCCCTATCGCTTAAAACCATTGTATCACATATTTTAAAGCAGCGCAACGGTTTATATGAATTTAATTTAGAATGTCCGGTTTTTAATCTCAAACGCCAATATGTTTCAGACGTATTGAATTTAAGTTTCAGTCTGATATAATAAAGTCAGATTAAACTATGAAAGGGCGGTTATTATGCAAACAATACTGTTATTAAGTCACCGACGCGTACCCGCTCGTGCCGGAGGGCTGCCGGCCCGGCGACGTGGCAAGAGATTTAAATCGGAGCAACGTTCTGCCCTGCTTGCAAGAAGCAGGGCTTGCGAACGAAGCGTTTAAGGCGCTGTAAAATCAAGAAGGAGGTAAAAATATGCTTGCAAAATTCAAAAGACTTATCGCGGCGGTCACCACAGCCGCCATGCTGCCGGCGACGCCGCTGATGTCGCGTGCGCTGCCGGAAACCACCGCCGTTGCGCAGGATAACGCGGTATGGCGCGCGACGGACAACGGCACAAAATGGTCGCTGTCTGCGAGTGACAGAATAAACGGCTATGCAAACGTTGAAAACGGCACGATAAAAACAACAATAGTCGCGGACGATGAAACTAATTTATATGAGGACGACGATGCGGTAAAATCCGCTTTTGACAGTGCGCAGTTTAAGGGCAAAACGCCGGCGATTGACAGCAATCCCAACATCGTGGGCGTAATCGCGCAGGCGGGAGACGCGAGTAATTATTTGTTCAAAGAAGGTGTGAAATACACGCTGCACTATACGATTTCGGGAAGCTGGACAAATAAAGTGTCAAACACCCCCAACGGCTCATATATTAACGTGTCGATATGGAACAGCGCGAGAAAGGACAATTGGACCAATAATAACGTTGTATCATCGGCGCCGGAACAGGCTGCCGAAAAAACATATGATTTTATACCCACAGCGGACGGGTACGCTCAGTTTAATTTCGAACTGCGCCGCGTTCACGCGGGCGATACGATGACAGTTTCGGATATTTACGTTACGACCGATACCGAAATCTATACCGTTACCTTTGACTCCAACGGCGGAAGCAGCGTTCCGGCGCAGCAGGTTCTGAGCGGTCAGACTGCCGATGAGCCGGAGCCTCCGACGCGCGAGGGATGCGTGTTTAAGGGCTGGAAGCTTGACGGCGAGGACTATTTTTTTGACTCGCCCGTGACCGGCGATATAGAGCTTGTCGCCCAATGGGAATCTATAACCGGCGATACACTTGCCGAGGAAAAGATTGATTTGACGGATAAGAGCATATATCTGTTCACTATCGACGGTTCGGATAAAAAATTCCACTTCAACCGCGACGTTAAAGACGACGCGGTATACAACGTTCTCACCGACGGAAAATACGATACCGACGCGTCATTGCCTTCAAATCACTACGTAATGATTGACCTCGGCGACAAATATCCGATAAGCACGATAAAGGCGTATCAGAACGATATAACAGCAACGGGAGCAAACGGAAATTTCGCCGCGGTACTCGACAACTGCCAAGGCATGGATTCGGTATTTGTCAAGGCGGATCTACAAAATCTTATAAGGACGCATAAGGATTACAATCCGCTCACCACCGAGCACGGCGCGTCATGCTTTACATATTCTCAGCTGGCCTCCGAGCGGCATAATATGGGCAGTTTCCGTTATATAATTCTCTATAACGGCGGCAATTATCATATGAATATGTCCGAGATAGAGATATATAAGGATACGACGGTTAAAAAGCCGTATTTGTCCGTAAGGAATTTTTACGGCGACCATATGGTCTTGCAGCGCGGCAAGACGCATGTGATTAAGGGTTACAGCTCCACCGGCACAAGCGTAAGCGTTACAATGTCCGAGGATGGAAATGAAACGAACACGCAAACGGTAACCGCCATACCTGACGGGAACGGAAGCTGGGCAGCGGAAATCCCCGCAATGGAAGCCGGAATGACGCCGTATACGATAACCGTATCGGATGATACCGAAGCGGCTGACGTGACGCTCACCGACGTGCTTGTCGGCGACGTATTCTTAGCGTCCGGACAGTCAAACATGGCGTATGACGCTCCGAAAACAGCGACACAGAAGGAAACCCAGTACAATAACGTAAGCGGTCCGGAAGGCTCCGTATATTACAAAAAGGGTATGTATGAGCTTCAAAGGGAGCTTGCGAACGAAAATATTCGTATGTTTAAAATGCGCGATGATACCGCAGCCGAATCGGGTCTGGTAACCGAGGACGTTCCCGTGTGGATTGACTGGTGCAAATCGGGCGATATGAGAATGGAAACAAAATCCGACGGAACAACAACCGACATTGAACACGAAAATATTCTCGCGCTGTCTTCGCTCGCCGCGTTTTTCGCGGATAAGCTTCAAAAGGACGAGAATATCCCCGTCGGCGTAATTCAAGCGTCTCGCGGCGGCTCGGCGATTAATATTTGGAGCGAGGGCGGGAGATTATACAACAATCATATCGCGCCGCTTGACGGGCTTAATATCGCCGGTATTCTCTGGTATCAGGGCTGCGCGAACTCGAACGAGACGGGATTTAAAACATATTATAACGATTTTAAGGAGCTTATAAAGAATTACAGACAAGCCTTTAACGACGACACGCTGCCGTTTTTATATGTGCAGCTCGCGCCGTATAAAAACGACAAGCCCGAATATGAGTCGGCAGGCTCGCAGCGTTTCCAGGTCATGCGCGAAATCCAGCGCGAGATGCTTAACGACAGCGAGGTAAACACAAATCTCTATATGGCTGTGAGCATGGACACAACGCAGGACTCGCACCATGACAAAAACGGCAACGTTGTAAACCAAAGCCTTATCCATCCGCTCGGCAAAGATATTCTCGGCAGACGTATGGCCGCGGCGTATGAGGCTATGGCGAAGAATGATAATGAAACTGTTGTTTCCGGTCCGCTCGTTGACGCGGCGACGGCTGACGGGAACACAATCACCGTCACCTTTAAGGACAGCACGGCGAACGGCTTAAAGGTTCTGAACCCCGATTACTCATTCCAATGCGACGGAACCGGCCGAAAAGACACGGATAAATTAGAGGAATTTAAAATCGCGGGTGCAGACGGCGTATATTATGACGCTACGGCGACAATCGAGGGCGAAACCGTCAAGGTAACGTCGGATAAAGTACCGGCGCCCAAATATGTGAGCTACGCGTACAGCGAGCTGCCCGCGAACCCGAATTTGGCAAACGGCGCGGATTTGCCGGCGTCGCCGTTTAATATAGGTCTTAACGGCGCTGCCGCGCCCACGGCTCCGCCCGAAACAAAGCCCGGCGAGGTCACTCCCTCGCCCAAACCCACAACCGCGCCTACACACACGCCCGAACCTTCCGCCGCGCCCACGCCCGACGCGCCGGTCTATTTGGATGTGTTGGGCGCGTTCGCAAATAAGCTTACGGTTGAAAAGATCGGCGGCGAAAGCGGAACAACGCTTGTCATAACGTCAAAGAACGATGAGGCGCTGCCGGAACTGACGCTTTATACGGCGGTGTATACGGCAGACAACACGCTGCGGTCCGTATCGAAAAAGGCATACGCGGCGGATACCGACGGTAAAATCAGAATACCGCTTACCGCTCCGCAAGATGAATATTATAAAATTATGCTGTGGGACGGCGAACAAGCGCCCGTAATACGCGGCATACAACAGAAAGGCTGAGTATGTTACACAAAAGAATATATTTGGGGAATAACGACAATACGGACGGAGCATATATGACGACATATATTTTAGATGATGTTGTCGCTAAGCAACGGAAAAGGCCGACGATTGTCATATTCCCCGGCGGCGCATACAGATTTTGCGCCAAGCGCGAGGGCGAGCCGATCGCGTGTGAATTTAACAGCGCCGGCTATAACGCGGTTGTTGTTAATTACACGGTAAACGCCCCGTATCCGAAGGCACTTATCGACGCGTCCGACGCGATTATATATACGCGCAATCACAGAGAGGAATGGAATACCGATAAAATATTCGTGTGCGGGTTTTCCGCCGGCGCTCATCTGGCGGCTAGTATCGGAATAATGGCGGGCAAAGAGGATGCTGTAAAGCGAGGGGATAACCTTAATAAGCCCGACGGCATGATTTTATGCTATCCCGTAATAACATCCGGAAAATTCGCGCACCGCGACTCATTTGATAATATCGGCGCCAACACTCCGGAGCTGCTTAATAAGACCTCGCTTGAACTGCAGGTGGATAAATCCACTCCGCCCGCGTTCATATGGCATACGTTTGCGGATGACGCTGTGCCCGTGGAGAACAGTATGCTGCTCGCAAATGCGCTGCGCGACAATGATATTCCGTTTGAATTGCATATATATCCCTACGGAGGGCACGGTCTTTCCCTTGCCAAGAGCTTCATGGCCGATAACGACGACCTCATTGTACCTCATGTGCAAAGCTGGATGCCTTTGGTAAAAAAATGGCTGAGCCTGTTTTAGAAAAAGAAAAAAACTGCTGCGGACGTCAAAATCCGCAGCAGTTTTTTAAGTTATCAAACGGCCGCCAAAGCCTGCGCGAGGTCGGCTATGAGATCCTCTTTATCCTCCAGCCCGCATGACATTCTTATAAGTCCGGCCGGAATACCCGCCTCTTTGAGCTGCTCGTCGTTCATCTGACGATGCGTCGAGGTCGCGGGGTTAAGACAGCATGTTCGCGCGTCGGCGACATGCGTCTCTATCGCCGCGAGCTTAAGGCTCTTCATAAACCGCTCCGCCGCCTCACGGCCGCCCTTTAATTCAAACGACACAACTCCGCACCCGCCGTGAGGCATATACTTCCGCGCTGTTTCGTAATATTTATTGCTCTTAAGTCCCGAATAGTTCACATACTCCACCTGCGGCTGCGACTCTAAAAATTCCGCCACAGCGAGGCCGTTTTCGACATGGCGCTGCATTCTCACATGCAGCGATTCAAGGCCGAGATTCAGGATGAACGCGTGCTGCGGCGACTGTATGCAGCCGAAATCGCGCATAAGCTGCGCGGTGCACTTTGTAATAAACGCGCCCTCTTTGCCGAACTTCTCCGCGTATGTAATTCCGTGATACGACTCGTCCGGCGTGCAAAGGCCGGGGAATTTATCCGCGTGCGCCATCCAGTCGAATTTACCCGAATCTATAATCGCTCCGCCCACAGCCGCGCCGTGGCCGTCCATGTATTTTGTCGTCGAATGTGTGACTATATCCGCGCCCCACTCTATCGGGCGGCAGTTAACCGGCGTCGGGAATGTATTGTCCACAATAAGCGGCACGCCATGGGCATGAGCCGCCTTTGCAAACTTTTCAATATCGAGCACGGTAAGCGCGGGGTTCGCGATTGTCTCGCCGAACACTGCTCTTGTCCTCTCGTTAAACGCGGCGTCAAGTTCTTCCTGTGTGCAGTCCGGATCCACAAAAGTAACGTCAATGCCCATTTTCGCCATTGTGACCGATATGAGATTAAATGTGCCGCCGTAGATGGACGACGACGCCACTATATGGCTGCCGCACTCGCATATGTTAAAGAGCGCGAAAAAGTTCGCCGCCTGTCCCGACGATGTGAGCATTGCCGCCGTGCCGCCCTCAAGCTCGGCGAGCTTGGCAGCGACATAGTCATTTGTCGGGTTCTGCAAGCGCGTATAGAAATATCCGCTGTCCTCTAAATCGAACAGTCTGCCCATCGCCTCGCTCGTGTCATACTTAAACGTGGTAGACTGTATTATCGGTATCTGGCGCGGCTCCCCGTTTCCGGGTCTGTAGCCCGCCTGTACGCATTTTGTGTTTATCTTATAGTCCATGTTTTTATTTCCTTTCCCATTTATACTACGCCTATTATAGCACAGCAAGACATATCTTGTCAATATCTACGATTTTTGAACAAGTTAAATGTTTATAAATCTTCGTTTATCGGTCGTATGAGATACTGTATCGCATATGCATGTGGCGCTGTATCGCGTATGCATGCGG
>CANRAG010000133.1 GCA_947628515.1 uncultured Clostridia bacterium
GCTCAACAAATCACAATCCGTCATCCGGCAGCGGCAGCGGTTCGACGAACCTTACCCCGGGGGGCACGGTTCAGAAATACCTGTTCACCGACGTTCCCGCCACAAGCTGGTACTATAACAGCGTGACGAGCATATGCAACAAGGGGTATATGAACGGAACCATGGCGGATAAATTCGAGCCGGATTCAAACCTTACGCGCGGAATGCTTGTAACGGTGCTGTACAGATACGCATGCGAGCCGGAGGTTAATTTCAGCTCGAAATTCAATGACGTTCCGGGCGGAATGTGGTACAGCGACGCGGTTGCATGGGCAGCGGACGCGGGTATAGTAAACGGTATAACCGACACAACCTTTGAGCCGGATACTAATATAACGCGTGAGCAGCTTGCAACGATTATGTACAGATATTGCGAGGCGTTCGGCTACGACACATCCGCGGCAGGGAATATAATAAAGTACAGCGACTCGGCGCTGATTTCAGACTGGGCGCAGACTTCGCTTATCTGGACAACGGGCGCGGGCATTATCGAGGGCAAGGAGGATAACAGACTTGACCCGCAGGGCAACGCCACAAGAGCGGAAGCCGCGACGATAATCGAGCGTTTTGACGATTTTGTAAATTATTAATCACGAAGGGGCGGAAATTTCCGCCTCTTTTTTGTGTTAATACCTCCGGGTCAATCATATATTGTACAAATGCTTAATTTACAGGAGGTTAATTATGGAATTAAAGAAGGAGAGCATAAGCCTGTGCGAAACGATGGCAAGGGGGACAACTCAGGCCATGACCGACGGCGATGTTATAGTTCCCGACGTCAAACCCGATATTCTTAAAATCCTACAGGTTGACGGCGAGGCTGTAATAACGGATAAGTACATAGATAACAACCGGCTTATCATAAACGGACGGGTGGACTATAAAGTGCTGTACGTGCCCGACAGGGAGAACGAGAGGATAAAGAGCATACAAACCTCAATGGATTTCCGCCAGGCGGTAGACAGCGGCGGCGCGGGCGGCGACGCGGATATTATGGCGGAGGCGGCGGCAGAGCGCGTTGAGTTTAACGCGGTCAATTCGAGAAAGCTTCGTCTACGCGCGATTGTGCGAATAGATTATGAGATATGCAAAAAGACGGAGGCGGATATATGCACGGGCGTTGAGTCGGATACGGCGCAGTGCCTTACAAAGCAGATGACGTTTGAAAACCTGGCGGATATTTCGGAACATTCCTTTACCGTTAAGGAAATGCTTGAGGTGCCGTCGGGACAAAGCTCGATAAATGAGATTTTAAAAACCGATGTTGTAATATCCGATACGGAGCATAAGACCGTTACCGGCAAGATTATAGTAAAGGGCAACGCGCGCGTATGCGTGCTGTACACCGATGATGATAACGGCATAAAATTCCTCGAATCGGAGCTGCCGTTTACGGAGGTGCTCGACGCCGACGGCGTTAGAGAGGATACAATATGCGATATTGATTACAGCGTTCTCGCGGTCATGAGCGAGGCGGAGCCGGACAGTGACGGGGATATGCGCGTAGTAAGGCTCGATATCGACCTTTGCGCGGCGGTAAGAGGCATTGAGATGGTAGAGGAGGAGGTATTGTGCGACTGCTTCGTTCCGTATGCCGAAACCGAATGTGAGAGGGAGAGAATAAAGCTTAACGCGACCACGGCGCGGCCGTCGGCGCAGAATACGATACGGGAGATTATAGAGTTCCCGTCAAACGCGCCGTCGGCAAGCGGCGTGTACAATGTAATGACAAACGCGGTGGTGACAAAATCGGAGCTGTCGCGCGGTAGGCTTATGTGCGAGGGCAGAATAGAGACGTATGTTCTGTACCTGACCGACACGGCGGAAAATCCGGTATACAGCATTAAAAAGGATATACCGTTCTCGTATATGATTGAGTGCGACGAGGCAAAAGGCGATGAGACGGTGGAGCTTAAGGCGGAGGTGAAGCATGTAAGCTATAACCTCAATTCGTCCGGCGAACTGGAACTTCGCTGTCTGCTGTCGCTTGACGGCCGACTGACACGGCAGAATGAGCTTATGAATATTACCGGAATAGAGGAGAAGGAGCGCCCGTCACGTCACGGAATAGTTATATATTTCGCAAAGGACGGCGACAGCGTGTGGAATGTGGCGAAGCGGTACGCGGTTCCGCAGGATAAGATCATTAAATATAACAACCTCGAAAACGACAGTGTGGCAAAGGGGGCGAAGCTGTTTATTCCCGCATGAAAATATGCCGTTTGTCCATGAGCTTGCCAAAACCGGACGCGCGGTATTCGTTTAACTTGACCGACAGACGGACTTAAATAAAAATAACCGAGCAGCCGCCCGGTTATTTTTATTTACCCGCGCCCACGAGCGCGCGTTTAATCTTTTTCGTTGTGGTCTTTTCAAATTCCGTGGTGCGGAATTTAAGCCCCGTGATATGCTTGTATATGGGCAGTTCACGGTTCAGTTCGCGCATTGCGAGCTGTACCTTTGCCGGATCCTCGGTGTATATTTCGGCTGTTATAATATCGTTTTCGCAATATACGACGGTTTCTATTACCTCCGGTATGCGCAGTATCATTTCTTCGAGTTCTTCGGGGTATATGTTCTTACCGTTGTTTAAAATGATAAGATTTTTTTGTCTGCCGGAGATGTAGAGATAATTATCCTCGTCAACATAGCCTATGTCGCCGGTCCTGAACCAGTCGCCGTCAAAGGCGTCCGCCGTGGCTTTTTTGTCGTTATAATAGCCCATCATCACGCAGGAGCCGCGAACGCATATTTCGCCGTTACCGTTCTCGTCCTCGTCTATGGTCTTTATCTCAAGGCCGGGGAGTATCTTGCCGACGCTGCCGGCGCGGTTGGCGGGATTGGGGTTAACCGCGACAACGGGCGAACACTCGGTGATGCCGTAGCCGTTTAGAAGAAGTATGCCTATATCGTCAAACGCCTTAACATACAACGGGTCGAGCGGCGCTCCGCCGCTTATTATGACGGACAGATTTCCTCCGAACGCGTCCTTAATCTGCGAAAACAGTTTCCCGCGCTTGTCTATGCCGAATTTTCGCATACCGTTTGAGGTCTTTATAAGTGTTTTGATGATTTTTACCGCCTTTTTCTCCGCGAGCGTTTTCCATATCTTTTTATGCATGGACTCGACAAACATCGGAACCACAAACATGTTTTCCGGCTTAAAGAGCTGCATGTCGCTCATAAATGTTCGGAGATTTTTGTTTATGGCGATGGGGACGGGGAAGAACATGGGCGCGACAACGCCCGCGGTAAAGCCGAAGGTGTGGTGTATGGGCAGCACAAGCAAAGACGTGCCCGAAACCTTCACATGATGCGCCGCCTTGTACGCGTCCTGGATAATGCCGTACTGATTTAGCATAACGCCTTTCGGTTTGCCTGTGGTGCCGGACGTGTAAATTATCGCGGACATCGCCTTTTCGTCCACATCGAGGTTTATATATTTGTTCTTGCCCTTTTCGAGGAGCTTTTGCCCTTCGGCTATAAGCCCCGCGATTTCGCTCTTATTTATTATCTTCACGCCCGCGCGCTTTTTGACACTGTCTATTATGCCCTTGTACGCGTCGGTGTATATAATCGCCTTCGAGCCGCTGTCTTTTAAGACGTTTACAATGGCGTCCTCCTTCAGATCGCGGTCAACGGGAACGATAACGCTCCCGCCGATAACTGTCGCGAAATAGGTGATAATCCACTCGTAAGTGTTTTCGCCTATAACGGCAATCCTTGTATTTTTCAACCCGTTATAATAGAAATACGTGCCGAGCGCATATATATCGCCGCGAAATTCGCTGTAGCTTTTCTCCGTAACCTCGTTATCGGCAAGCCATTTAAAGGCTATGCCGTCCGGATAACGCGCGGCGCACAGCTCAACAAGCTCCTTGAAGCTTTTTAGATTTTCAAATGTACTCATATCCCTTATTAACCAGCCGAAGATACAATCTTCTTCCACTTTTCATACGCTTCGTCCCACGCCTCGCCGTCCTGCGGTCTATATTCGGCTATGTCGAAGCTGTTTCTTACAATTTTTCGTCCTTCGTTCAAATCCTTTATTGCGCCCATTGCTATGCCCTGAACGATGATGTTTCCGATTGAGGTCGCCTCAACCGGTCCCGCGTTTACAATACGCTTTGTAGCGTTCGCGGTGAACTGGCAAATCATTTTATCCTTGATACCGCCGCCGACGATGTTTACAACATTGTATTTATTGCCCGTAACCTCTTCCATGCCCTCTATTGTGCGGCGATAACGGAAACCTAAACTCTCCGCGATACAGCGCACGACCGCGCCGGTCGTTTCGGGCACCTTCTGACCGGTCATCTTGCAGTAATCGCGTATGCGCTGCGGCATATTTCCCGGCGTCTGGAACGCGGGGTAGTCGGGGTCTATAAGGCTTGCGAACGGCTCCGCCGCGCGCGCGGACTGTTCCAGCTCGTCAAACGATAACAGTGTGCCCTCTCTGTCCCACTGACGGCGGCTCTCCTGGATGAGCCACAATCCCATGATGTTCTTTAAAAAGCGGATGGTTTTGTTCACGCCGCCCTCATTGGTGAAGTTATGTTCCATAGCGCCGTCGGAGATGTTGGGCTTGTCAAGCTCAACGCCCATGAGCGACCATGTGCCGGAGGATATGTAGATAAAATCCTTCTTGTCTGCCACCGGCACGGACGCGACCGCGGAGCCGGTATCGTGCGAAGCGACCGCCACCACCGGAACTTCGTCTATGCCAAGCTCGGCGGCAAGCTCCGGCTTTATTGTGCCTATAATCTCGCCGGGGTACACAATATCGGTGAGAATATCGGTCGGGATACCGAGCTTTTTAAGCATATCATACGACCACTCATAACGCTCGGAGTTAAACATCTGTGTTGTCGAAGCGTTTGTGTATTCGGTTTTCTTAACGCCGGTGAGGAAGAAGTTAAACAAATCCGGCATCATAAGCAGCGTCTTTGCCTCCTTAAGAGTCGGGTCGTCCGCAAGCTTTGCCGCAAGCAGCTGGTATACGGTATTAAACCAGTTAAACGCGATACCGGTCTCTTTAAATATTTCCTCTTTCGGAACGAGCCTGAACGCCTCGTCATACATACCTTCGGTTCTCGTGTCGCGGTAGTGATACGGATTGCCCAACAGCTTGTCATTCTTATCGAGCAGCCCGTAGTCAACGCCCCATGTGTCGATACCTATACAGTCAATGTCGCGGTCACCGGAGTTCGCGCATTTTAAGATACCCTGCTTGATTTCAAAAAACAGTCTGAGCACATCCCAGTGGAAGTCGCCGTTAACGGTCACAGGGTCGTTCGAGAAACGGTGCTTTTCCTCAAGCTCAAGCTTTTTCCCGTCAAATTTTGCGAGAATTGCGCGGCCGGAGGATGCGCCGAAGTCAAACGCTAAAAATTTGTAGGTTTTTGACATTCTTATATCTCTCCTTTATGTATGTATTACTGCGTATATGCCCCGCCTCTGCGGGCGGGACGCCGCATATTTTGTTCTACTTTAAATTATATTATATTTTTACCGAATTGTCAATCAATAATCATGTATTTTTTGTATAATTTTGAGTAAAAAAGTGTCGCGGTTCATATGTGGGGCTATCGTTTATTTCGCATTTGGCGCAATAAGCAAAAAACGCGGCAAAGCTTTGCCGCGTATTATTCATAGCCTTAGTTTTTATTCGCGTACTCCGTTTGCGCCTTTTTGAGTAATTCTTCGTCCGTACCCAAAGATTTTAGTATTTCCCATATATTGGCATAAGCGATTCCGCAACGTCCCAAATGGTCGAGGGAACTATAATGTTCAAATGTTTTTGTAGTCATATCTGATTTCGAAAAATACGGTATATTGTCATTAAGGGTAATGTATGCAGCTCCCTGATAGGCAGGAATATCGTCTAACGAAAAAGTCAAAGGCGGTAAATCCGACGGCGTGGGTGCAGGTGTGGAAGATATTTCCGTTGAGACGGGCGACTGTGTAATCATGGGCGTATGTTCGGGCGTTGCCGGTCGTGTGGAGCAGGATGATAGAAAAACAACAGCAGAAGTAATAAATGCAATAATTTTAATATTCATATTTGTACCTCCTTATTACTATATATCATAACATAGTTATAATATAATTTCAATATAGCAATATTAAGTTTAGTCACTTTTTTGATAAAATATATCTATAAATAGTTATATTTTTCTTAAAAATATTTATTACAAAGAGGTGATATGGTGGATACACTTGAGAGAATTCAGCAGCTATTGGCTGCACAGGGATGGACGAAATATAAACTTGCAAAAGAAAGCGGTCTTGCTCAATCCACAATTATAAATATCTTCAATCACAATACTGTACCTTCAATAATTACTCTCGAAGCTATATGTAAGGCATTTGGCATAACTTTAGCTCAGTTTTTTGCCGAGGATGATATGATAGAACTATCGGACAGTTTAAGAACATTTATAAAAGAATGGAAGTGTCTTACTGCCGAGCAAAAGGACGCCTTGCTGCGCATTATGCAGACAATGCACTGAATGACAAATTTAATAGAGTACATCCTATGATATGGCTTCCGCTATAATTAATTCATGTGCAAATTCATGCCCCTGCCACATGGGATGCATTATCGTTGTGCGTGCGGAGAAATATGTTTTGCATTGGAATATGTTAATCACGGATTTGGGGCGGTGTGCCGTCGGAGCGCGCATTTCCCTTTTTATTAGCGCGCGGA
>CANRAG010000134.1 GCA_947628515.1 uncultured Clostridia bacterium
TCCGTGTCGCCCGTAAGCCGCAAAAGCGCGGTCTTAAGCGTTCTCGCCTTCATATTGTGCGCGCCCCTTGCAAGAGACTTTTCGGCAAAATCCATAGCCGACGCAAAATCGCCCTTAAGCGCCGCGATACACGCGAGCTTATAGAACGCTCTGTCCTGCTGGTTTCCGTCCCATGTTGCCTTATAAAACGCGTCAAACGCAAGATCGCCCGAACCGAGCTTCAAGAGCGCAAGACCGAGGTTATAATACGGCTCGCAGTCGTACGGGTTCGGGTTCTTCCAGGTGGATGAATTTATCGCAGTTTTGAAATACCTGACGCACTCGTCGAAACGGCCGCGGTTATAGAGGTATTTGCCGTAACCGTTGTTTAGCCGTATATCCGACGCGTCGCGTTTTAAGCCTTCAAGATAGTACGGCTCCGGCGAATATGTAGCGTGGCGGTACTGCTCAAGATGCGTCGCGGCGAGGAAAAGCTTTTCGGTTGTTTCAAGCTTTTCCGGCTCCGGAATTTCCTCTGCCGGCGCCGGCACGGGCTCGCTGCTCTTAACGTCCGCCGCGGATAATATCTCCTCGCCGTTTACGATAAGCGCAAGGCGAAGCTCCGAAATATCCGCGCCGTCAGCGTCTACCGTCCTTTCAAACACATCCGACGGGTTCATGGCAATGCTTTCGGAGTATATTTCCTTCTCTCCCTTATACAGCGCAAGCCTCGCGCCGCTGAGCTTTGCGGGCGCGTACACGGTTATATTGACCGTTCCGCCGTTAAGCTCAAAGTTCATCGCCGCGTCCGTTGACGCGTTCTTTATCGCGCCTACCTTCTTGTACGGCATGAAATACTGCGTAAAGGTCTTTTCCTCATACGGCTTCAAAAATGTGAAATCGGGCTGATTGTCTGTAAACACGCCCGTCATAAGCTCGATGTACGGGCCGTTTTCGTCAGTAAGGCAGCGGTCCCATGCGCGGCCGAAATCGCCGTTGCCCCATGTCCACTGCTTCTTGCCCGGCGAGATGTGGTGGTCTGCCACATGCAAAAGCCCCGCCTCGCGCTTATAGTCATAGTTACCGATGAAGTCGAAGTCCGAATGATACGCCATGTACGACGTCGGAACAGGTATGTTCTTATATCTTGAAATATCCGTGCCCGGCGCGTAGTCAACCTTATAGTACACCCCGTCGGCAATCGGGAACTTGGAAACGCCGCGCTTGCCGTGGTCCATTACCGCGTTCACGTCCGGCGGAAAGATTGACTGCGTGTAGTCGTTTACCGCAACTGCCGGATTTGCCCACCACAGGAACGTCTGCGGCCGATCCGTGGGGTTGTACAGCCGCCCTTTGATTTCAAGATACGCCTTATCCGGATATACCGTAAACGACGCCATACCCTTCTGGTGGAACATCTTTTCCGTCTCGCCCACCGATACGGTAACGGAACCGTCGGGGTTTTCGCATATCCTATAGTCAACCGCGTCAAAGGTTGACGGTCTGTGGTGCTGCGGCCAGTTGAACTCTATGCCGCCCGAAATCCACGGTCCCGCAAGCCCTACAAGCGCGGGCTTTATGACCTCGTTATAATACACCGCGTCATAGCCGTTCGTCTTATCGTACAGCCGCTGAATTTTACCTCCTATCTCCGGCAAAATCATAACCTCTATATAGTCGTTTTCAAGAAAAATAGCGTCATATTCTCTATCCGTCTTTTCGTTTGCCACACCTTCGCATACGGGATGCGGATACACCCGTCCCGACGAGCCCTGGTACACTCTCTTTTCAAGAAACATAGGATTTTTGTCGTAGGCGTCAATCTCATATGTGGGTATCGTGACGCGCTCATGTCTTAATATTACCTTTGCCATTGCTAACTCCTCCGTTCGGCATTTTTTGTGGTTACAGTCATAGTATAATGCATACCGCGCGCAAAATCAACGGCTATAATTGCTATAAAATATGAAATTATTGCTCAGCAAAACTCCACCCAAAAAGAGCAATCGGGTTGCGATTGCTCTTTTTTTGCGCCGGGGAGCAAACGACTTGCCCTCCGCGGCATATTAATCTTTATCTGAAATAGCTTACGCCGGCCTCAAACAGCTTCTGGTCCTTCGCGCCGGGAACGTTTTTGGCGATACTGCCGCCTATTCTCTCACTGTGACCCATCTTGCCCAAAATCCTGCCGTCGGGCGATGTTATACCCTCGATTGCGGCAACCGAGCCGTTCGGGTTCCACTCGCTGTCATATGTCGCGCGGTTGTCAGGATTTACATACTGTGTGGCAATCTGACCGTTGGCTGCAAGCTTCGCTACAGTGTCCTCGGACGCTACAAACCGCCCCTCGCCGTGCGAAAGCGCGATTGTGTGGACGTCGCCCGTATTAACATTCGCAAACCATGGCGACTTGTTCGACGCAATTCTCGTGTACGCCATTCTCGAAATATGTCTGCCTATGGTGTTAAACGTAAGCGTCGGCATATCTGCGTCAAGATCGCGTATCTCGCCGTACGGCACAAGACCGAGCTTTACAAGCGCCTGGAAACCGTTACAGATACCGAGCATGAGCCCGTCGCGGTTTTTAAGCATATTCATTACCGCCTCTTTTACCTGCGGATTTCTGAACGCCGTCGCGATAAATTTACCCGATCCCTCCGGCTCGTCGCCGCCGGAAAATCCGCCCGGAATCATGACTATCTGGCTGTTGTCTATTCTTCTTTTTATCTCCGAAAGCGACTCTTCTACGTCGCTGCCGGTGAGGTTTCGTATCACAAACACATCCGCCACGCCGCCCGCGCGCTCAAATACCCTTGCAGTATCGTACTCGCAGTTGGTGCCGGGGAACACGGGGATGAATATGCGCGGCTTTGCAAACTTCTCCGTCGCGACCGTAATATTTCTCTTATCATACGAATATGTTTCCGGCTCGCTTGTAAAATGTCCCGCGCGCGTCGGGTAAACCCTTTCAAGCGGGCTTGTCCATGCGGCAAGCGCTTCTTTAAGCGGAATTTCCGTCCCGCACGCTTTAAGGCTGTCGCCGCCCGTCACGCCTATCACCGTACCGCCGCGAAGCTCCGTGTCGGACTCCGCTACGATACCGCCCAAGGGCGCTCCAAATAACAGCTCCGCGTCCACGTCAAGCTCCGCGCCTATCATGTTGCCGAACGCCGATTTTGCTACGACCTCCGCAAGACCGAAGCCCTTTACGGCCGTGGCCGAAAGTATTTTGCCCGCCTCCGCCGCGGCTCGCACATTATCAAGCATTGTCTTATATGACTCCCACACCGGCAGCCGGTTTTCGTCAAGCTCTACCGGGAAGTATATAAGCTTTGAGCCGGCCTTTTTGTATTCCTGCGAAATAACCCCGTCGGCCTTCGCGGGAGCGACGGCAAACGACGTTAGCGTGGGCGGAACGTCAAGCTCGTTAAACGAGCCGGACATGGAGTCCTTACCGCCTATAGCCGCGATATTTAACTCAAGCTGCGTTCTGTACGCGCCCATGAGCGCGGCAAACGGCTTGCCCCAGCGCTTCGGGTCGGAGCCGAGACGCTCGAAGTATTCCTGGAATGTCAGATAAATTGTCTTATAATCCGCGCCGAGCGCGACCGCTTTTGAAACCGATTCAACAATCGCGTAGGTCGCGCCGTGGAACGGCGACCACTTGGAAATCTCCGGATTATAACCGAACGTCATAATTGTGGCGGAGTTCGTTTCGCCGCTAAGCACCGGAACCTTTGCCGCCATACCGTCGGTGGGAGTGAACTGGTACCTGCCGCCGAACGGCATAAGAACCGAGCCCGCGCCTATTGTGGAGTCAAACTTTTCCGAAAGCCCCTTCTGCGAGCACACGTTGAGATTTCCCAACGTTTTAAGCCACCCATCTCTTACGTCGTCTACGGTTTTATTGAACGGAGCCTTTGCCTCGTCGGGCAGCTCGACCTCTATATCCGTATTCTTCACAGCGCCGTTGGTGTTTAGAAAATCTCTTGAAATGTCGCAGACTATATTGCCGCGCCATGACATTACCAACCTGTTCTCATCCGTTACCTCCGCTACGATTGTAGCTTCGAGATTTTCCTCGTGCGCGTATTTTATAAACGTATCCGCGTCCTTTGCGCGGACAACAACCGCCATTCTCTCCTGTGACTCCGAGATTGCAAGCTCCGTGCCGTCAAGTCCCTCATACTTTTTGGGGACCTTGTCCAGATTAATTCTAAGCCCGTCCGCAAGCTCGCCGATTGCGACCGACACGCCGCCCGCGCCGAAATCGTTACAGCGGCGGATAAGCGTTGTGACCTTGTTCGAGCGGAAAAGCCTTTGCAGCTTTCGCTCTACCGGCGGATTGCCCTTCTGTACCTCCGAACCGCAGGTTATAACCGACTTCTCGTCGTGCGCCTTCGATGAGCCGGTAGCGCCGCCTATGCCGTCGCGCCCCGTTCTGCCGCCCAAAAGGATAACGACGTCGCCCTTTTCGGGCACCTCGCGGATTACGTTGGATTTTGGAGCCGCGCCGATAACCGCGCCTATCTCCATTCTCTTTGCGACATAGCCCTCGTCGTAAATCTCCTGAACCTGACCTGTCGCAAGACCTATCTGGTTTCCGTAGGAACTGTAGCCCGACGACGCCTTCTTTGTAATCTTTCTCTGCATGAGCTTGCCGGGTATTGTTTCCTTTAAGCTCTTTCGCGGATCGCCCGCGCCCGTTACGCGCATCGCCTGGTACACGTACGAGCGCCCGGACAGCGGGTCGCGTATAGCTCCGCCGAGACAGGTCGCTGCGCCGCCGAACGGCTCTATTTCCGTCGGGTGGTTATGCGTTTCGTTTTTAAACATTATGAGCCAGTCCTCGATTCTGCCGTCCACCTCGACCGGCATGACAATTGAGCACGCGTTTATTTCCTCCGACTCGTCTATTTCCTTTAAATAACCCTTCTTTTTAAGCTGCTTTACTATGATTGTAGCCATGTTCATAAGGCAGGTGTTTCTGTCACTGCCGTAAAGCTCCGACTTCGCTTCAAGATATTCCGCGTACGCGTCCGCGATAACATCGGCATACTTCCCGTCAGGTATATTCACATTATTTATCTTTGTTGAGAACGTCGTATGACGGCAGTGGTCAGACCAGTATGTATCTATCATGCGAAGCTCCGTAACCGTCGGATTTCTCTTTTCCGTGTCCGCGAAATATTTACGGCAGAACTTCAAATCGTCAAGATCCATCGCAAAGCCCATACTGTCTAAGAAGGATCTCATGCCATCCTCGTCCATTGTGATAAATCCGTCAACGGTCTTTACGTCGTCCGGATAGTCAACCTCCATTTCAAGCGACTGCGGCTTTTCAAGCGACGCCTCGCGCGATTCAACCGGGTTTATAACGTACTTCTTTACCTCCGCAAGCTCCGCGTCCGATACCTCGCCTATGAGCACATACACCTTTGCGTAGCGCACGGTCGGCCTGTCCTTTGCGGTAAGAATTGAAATACATTCCTCCGCACTCGCCGCTCTCTGGTCAAACTGTCCCGGTAACGCCTCAACGCCGAAGCGCTTCCCTTCGGGGAGGTCGATCCTTTCGTCGTACGCGTAGTCAACCGGCGGCTCGGAGAATATAAGCCCCCGCGCCTTGTCATACTCCTCGTCCGTTATGCCGTCAACATCGTAACGGTTGATTATTCTCACATCCTCCAAGCCCGTCATGTTCAGGTTCTCCCTGAGGTCGGCAAGCGTGTCCTTTGCCTCAACGTCAAATCCGGGCTTTTTTTCAACATAAATTCTTCTTACAGCCATGTGTTATGTCTCCTTTTATATCCAAACATCTGTATAAGATGCCGTTGTCCGAATGTCACAGCACGCCGGTACGGCGCTTCTATTTACCTATTCTTTCCCCTATTTTTACTCTTGTCTCATATCCGGCGGCGGAATTTTTTATAAACTCGCCGTCCGGTTTAACCGTGTCCTTTTTAAAGAGCATAATTATTGTCGAGCCGCCGAATTCAAACCTTCCCTTTTCCGCACCGCGCGATATACGGCCTTCACCGTGCAGGTTGCATATGCGCCCAACCAGCATTGCGCCGACCTCTATCTGCACCACCTTGCCGTAGTTGTCGGTTTCCATAACGGTATACTCTCTGCAATTCTCCTTGTACACGTCCGTTTCGCCGCAGGCCACAGGCCGCACCGTATGCAAAACTCCTTTTATATATACGTTTCTTCCCTTTATTCCGTTATCTATATAGCAGTAATGATGATAGTCCTGAACTCTCAGCCGAAACACCATACAAACTCCGCCCGCGTACTCCGCCGCAAGCTTCTCATCCCGCAAAAGCTCGAAAACGCTGTATGTCCTTCCCTTTACGCTAAACCTCGTTTTATCATTAATATCAAACACGGTCAGCAGTCCGTCGCACGGGCTTATAAGCCCGTCCTTTGCCAATGGCCTTGCGCCGGTCTTGACGTCACGCGTAAAAAAGCCGTTAAATGACTTATAGCGCTCCTGTTTGAAATCGGTAAGGTCTATTCCGTTGCCGCGTATAAAAGGCTTTATAAAAGCGCGCGACAGACCTCTGTCCAAAACGAACCCCACCGCTCTTGACAGCCGTCTCGCGACCAGAATTTTTAAAAGGGCCCTGCCCGGCGCCGTGCGGTATAAAAATTCCGTTGCCCCGCCGCAATCGGAATTGAGCGATTGCCTCTCCCTTGCGCTCATCCTGTTATAACTCCCATCTTAACCAGCGTTATGAGAACTATTTCCACA
>CANRAG010000135.1 GCA_947628515.1 uncultured Clostridia bacterium
TAAGATATTCTTTAAATTCGCCGAGCGTTTGTTCCGTTATTTTCATAGATTTCATACCTCCATATATTTAGTATGTCGAATTATATCCTGATTATAGCACATAACCCGCGCGCGCTATTAACGAATTTTGTGTTTATTTGTTATATTTCACCTGTCCGACTAAGTTAAAGAACACTGCGCGTCCGAATTTGATAATTTATCAGCCAAACGGCATAGCAACACGCAGTAATCGCTTCACAGCTAAACAGTACATTTATTTGTTCAAAACCGTGCGTATTCATTAAAAATATATTGACTAAACGCGGGCTATAAGGTATAATATAGTTGTAAAGACTAAGGAGGATGCGGACATGATTACGCGTGCGGACGACAAGATAATGAACAAAGCGGTGTTCCTATTAAAAAAGATGAGCGCGGAGGAGGGACTATGCGAACGCACTTAACAAAAAATCATAAATTTCACATAAGAATACTGTGCTACGCGAATATACTGTGCCTTTTGATGACGGCGGCCGTACTTGCCCCATTTGTGCCGGCTTGCGCGGAGGATACAAGTTATCGCGGATTTGCGGGGACGTATCAGCAGATTTATATAAACGACCACAAGCTGAGAGAATTGGGCGGAGAAATCGTCGTTGATGATAACGCGGTAAGCGATATGAGCGATATGTTTTTGCCGCGTGATATGGGCGACGGCAGCTACGCGTTTGAACCGCTAAGCTCCAACCAATCGCATATAGAAACAATATATGACGAGGTATACGACGAGGATTATGAAGAATGGGTAACGGAAAAGCGCGATGTTGAGGCGTGGAACGGCTATACAAGAAGGATTGCCGCCGCCGCGCTCGGCGAGACGCTTCCCGCGTCGGACTATGTTTTCGATTGCAAGGACATGAGCGCCGAACCGGATTTCAAGGGAATGAACGACGATACGCAGCATTGGATACGCGAGCGGAGCGAGAAATATACCGACCAAAATCCTTCGTATTATCTGCGAAGTCTTGAAAACGATCTTTACATGGGCATTTCAGACGACGGCAAAACAGCCGTTGCCGTGGAGAAAAAGGACAGAGCGCTTATTAAATTTAAACCGCTCTACGACGAAAGCCCACTGTGTCAGCTTTCAAAAACAAGCGCTTACGCGTCCCTTCCCGAAGAGAAGCGCGCGCGGATCGAGCGTGTATACGAGTCCGTCGCGGGCGACGCGTTTGAGTTAAACGGCACGGCCATGGCGGAAAACACGTCGCCCCGCGGACGTCTGGATACCATTTATAAAAATTCAAAAAAACAGAACGAAACCCAGCTTCGGCAGGCACTTGCGTCCTATACGTCCATGAGCGGCGGATATGTTACAATGCACCGAAGCTCGACCTACCATGTCAGCATGAACCTGCCGGATACCAAAGACGTCACGGTACAGCGCGTTTTAAAAGAAACCTCTCATGCGGGCTATCCCGATTGGTACGGTTGGAGCAAAACTCCCGCCAAAACCTTTGACGTATATAATCTCAACATATACGGCGCGGACGGCGTATTTGAGCAGGCTATCGAAATGTGGGTTCAGATTTACGATACCACCAGCCAAAAAAACGCCGACGGATTCGAGGCGATCGTAACTAAAATTCCTTTGGTTTACCGCAAGCATATTACAACAATGCTTGTGGAGAATTCAAGCGCCAACGCCTATTACAGCGCGGGCGCGCATCTGTACATACGCCTTAATCATCCAAACAGCAATGCTTCTATCCTGGACTATCTCATTCACGAGATGGGACACAGCTTTGACGCGCGCTGCGGCAGCCGGGGCTTATTCTGGTCATATCAGAGCGGGCTCTGGGACAAAGCAAGGCACGACGACATGTTCGCAATGTCGAGCTACGGCGCTTCGGAAGGCGAAAGTTATATTTCGGAGGACTTTGCCGAATTTTGCCGGTATTATTTCACATGCTTTGACAATCGGGACAGGCAGCGTGCTCTGCAAATTCTGTGTCCGAACCGGTATGAGCTTCTAAAACAGTTAAGAGAGAATAATCTGGAGGGCTTTTCGCTGTACGACGACGGCATTATAATGCCGTATGACGAAGAAACGACAACCCCCGAACCTACGGCTGCGCCAACGTCAACACCGACAGCTACACCTACGGCGATACCTACAGCATCGCCAACGGCTACCCCGACGGTAACGCCCACAGCTACACCAACAGTGCCGCCAACGGCAACACCCACGGCGACACCAACGGCAACGCCGACAGCTACACCAACAGCGCCGCCAACGGCAACACCCACGACAACGCCGACAGCTACACCGACAGCGCCGCCAACGGCAACACCGACAACTACACCAACAGCGCCACCCATGGCGACACCTACGGCGCCGCCGACAGCTACGCCGGCAGCGTATGATTATCCTTATAAAATACTGAAATGCGAGCCTGATACGCATAAGGGATGCGCGGAAGTGTTTGCCGAGTGTTTTGAGCATAAGGACGACGCTGTGATGATATTTGCGGTCTATAACGAAGACGGAACTCTTGCGGGTGTACAGATGAGGGAAATCACGCAAAGCGGAGCCTTTTCGATAGAATTCCCGTATGAAAACGGCGGATTTAAAATATTTATATGGGATAAAAACAGACAGGAGACATATTCGGAAATGTTTTCAGGCAAATAAATTTTACGGCTTGCGTAAGCGCAAGCCGTAAAAATTTATTTATCCATTGTGTGCGTCTCAAATACAGGGTCATCGCGCCATATAACGGCATTGCCCGCTTCCCCGCTCTTTTTTAAATCTATAAGCCTCTGGTTTGAGCTGCCGCGGAACCGCAGCGTTATATCCTTCTTATCCATTTCAAACCGCCCGTCAACCAAAACGTCCGCCAAAGACAGTATCTCGTCGGTTATGTCCGTGCGGCATCTCGACATCTCGCGGCCTTTAAGCTGCTCGTAGGTGTAGCCCGAATACATCCATATGGATTTTGACGGAAACCGCGCTTTAAATCCCTTTAGAAACTCAATCAGACCTATCTGGTTTTCCGGCTCGAACGGCTCGCCGCCCAGTACCGTAATTCCCGTTATATATTCCGGCTCGCAGCCTTCATATATCTTTTCGCAAACATCCTCCGTAAACGCTCTGCCGTAGCGGAAGTTCCATGCAACCTCGTTAAAGCAGCCCTCGCACCGGTGCGTGCAGCCCGACACAAACAGGCTTACGCGCACACCGGGGCCGTTGGCTATATCATAATATTTTATTTCAGCGTAATTCATTTTACAGATGCAGCACCCTGTCTCTAATCTCCTGCGTTCTGCCCTGGTTCCAGAACTGTGTGCCTATATATCCGCAGGTGCGGCGCGCAACATTCAGTCTGTCCTGGTCGCGG
Source organism: uncultured Clostridia bacterium (assembly GCA_947628515.1). Taxonomy (GTDB): domain Bacteria; phylum Bacillota; class Clostridia; order UBA1381; family UBA1381; genus Ornithomonoglobus. The sequence continues at coordinate 3,381 of CANRAG010000135.1, forward strand.
CAGCCGCAATTTGGACATTCCCACACGAGCTTTCCGTCGTCCTCAACTATCTGTATCTCGCCGTCATAACCACATTCCTGGCAGTAATCCGACTTCGTGTTTAGTTCGGCGTACATGATGTTATCATATATAAACTGCAAGACCTTTATTACCGCTTCAAGGTTATCCTGCATATCCGGCACCTCTACATAGCTTATCGCTCCGCCCTTTGAAAGAGACTGGAACTGCGATTCGAGCCTGAGTTTTGAGAATGCGTCTATCTCCTCGCATACGTTTACATGGTATGAATTTGTTATATACCCCTTATCGGTAATGCCCTCTATTATCCCAAAACGGCGCTGAAGGCATTTGGCGAATTTATATGTCGTGCTCTCTATGGGTGAGCCGTAAATACTGAACGCGATATTGGTTTTCGCCGTCCATTCGTCGCATTTGTCGTTCATATATTTCATAATGCTCAACGCGAACTCCGTTCCGTCCGGGTCGGTATGCGACTTGCCGGTCATATACTTAACGCACTCGTACAGTCCCGCGTAGCCCAGAGAAATCGTGGAATAGCCGCCGTAGAGCAGTTTATCTATCGGCTCGCCCTTTTGAAGTCTTGACAGCGCGCCGTACTGCCACAAAATCGGCGCGGCGTCGGAAAGAGTTCCCTTAAGTCTTTCGTGGCGGCACATTAACGCCTCATAGCACAGCTCCAGACGCTCGTCGAATATCTCCTTGAATTTATTCATATCCCTGTGCGACGAGAGCGCCACGTCAACGAGATTTATCGTGACAACGCCCTGGTTGAACCTGCCGTAGAACTTATAGTTTCCGTTCTCGTCCTTCCACGGTGAGAGCGCGCTCCTGCATCCCATTACGGGGAAGCAATTGCCCTCCTTTAGCTTCTTCATCTGCTTTTCGGAGATGTAGTCGGGCACGAGCCGCTTCGCGCTGCACTTTGCCGCGAGCTTTGTGAGGTAGAAGTACGGCGAACCTTCCCTTACATTATCCTCCTCAAGCACGTATATGAGCTTGGGGAACGCCGGCGTAATCCATACGCCCGCCTCGTTTTTAACGCCCTTATGACGCTGACGGAGCATTTCCTCTATAATCAGCGCCAAATCCTTCTTTTCCTGCTCGTTCTTCGCCTCGTTTAGATACATGAAAATGGTTAAGAACGGCGCCTGACCGTTTGTGGTCATAAGCGTTATAACCTGATACTGTATCGTCTGAACGCCGCGCTCGATCTCCTTTAGGAGCCGCTTTTCGACAAGGTGATCCAAAACCATCGGCTCCAGTCTGATTTTAAGCTCTTTTAGCTCGCCCAAAAGCTCGCTCTTTATCTTGTCGCGCGATACCTTGACAAACGGCGCGAGATGCGCGAGGCTTATGCTCTGGCCGCCGTACTGGTTGGATGCTACCTGCGCTATTATCTGCGTTGCGATATTGCAAGCGGTGGAAAAGCTGTGCGGACGCTCGATAAGCGTTTCGCTTATTACCGTGCCGTTTTGCAGCATATCCTCAAGATTTACCAAATCGCAGTTATGCATATGCTGCGCGTAATAGTCCGAATCATGGAAATGGATAATTCCCTCTCTGTCCGCGTCCACAATCTCCTTCGGGAGCAGCAGCCGCCGTGTCAGGTCGCGGCTTACCTCGCCCGCGATATAGTCGCGCTGCACGCTGTTTACAACCGGGTCCTTATTGGAGTTTTCCTGCATGACCTCCTCGTTGTTACATTCGATAAGCGACAGCACCCTGTCGTCTGTGGTGTTCGATTTTCTTATGAGCGAGCGAGTGTAGCGGTACTTTACATAATTTCTGGCAATGTCGAACGCGCCGTACGCCATTATCTGGTTCTCGACCATATCCTGTATTTCCTCGACCGATACCGCTCTGTTTGTCTTTTCGCATTTAAAGCTGATGTAATCTGCCGCCTCCGTTATCTGTCCGTCCGTAAGCTCCTTGTGCGAGCCGGAGTTATTCGCTTTCTGCATTGCGGCCACAATCTTTTCCTTGTCAAAGTCAACCTCTGACCCGTTTCTTTTAATAACCTTCATCTTGTTAGCCATATCCTTTCAAAAATACTATATATTGTGTTTTTCGTGCTGTAAATGTATTATACTACCACAAGAGTGAATTGTCAATAGAAATATCTTTTAATTGGTTTTACATTTATGTTACAAATATTACAGAGTTGGGTGTTGTAAAATTTTTTGTTATGTGTTATAATTACAGTTAGTATATACAAATAACAGGAGATATATAAATATGTCGGATACGAGACAAAAAAACACGAGAAATTTCTGCATAATCGCGCATATCGACCATGGCAAATCCACGCTTGCCGACAGGCTTTTGGAGCTTACGGGCGAGGTGGAAAAGCGGGATATGGAAAACCAGATTCTCGACGATATGGAGCTTGAGCGCGAGCGCGGCATAACGATAAAGGCTCACGCCGTAACGCTCCGATACACCCGTCCCGACGGTGAGGAATATATTTTAAACCTCATCGACACGCCGGGGCATGTGGACTTTAACTACGAGGTCTCGCGCTCTCTTGCCGCGTGCGAGGGCGCCATACTTATTGTGGACGCGTCGCAGGGCATCGAGGCGCAGACGCTCGCGAACACCTATCTTGCGATAGACCATGACCTTGAGGTCGTTCCGGTTATAAATAAGATTGACCTCCCCTCCGCAAATCCGGACGCGGCGATAGAGGAGATTGAAAATATCATAGGGATCCCCGCCGAGGACGCGCCGAGGGTTTCGGCGAAAACGGGGCAGAATGTGGAGCAGGTTTTAGAGGCTATAGTGGATAAGATACCCGCGCCGAATGGCGATATCAACGCGCCGCTGCGGGCGCTGATATTCGACTCCTACTATGACAGCTATCGCGGCGTTATAGTATATGTAAGAGTTAAGGAAGGCTCCTTAAAAGCGGGACAGCGCATAAGGATGATGGCGACAAAGGCGGAGTTTGACGTGGTAGAGGTCGGACGCATGCATCCGTCGGGGCTTGTTCCGACAGACAGGCTTGAAGCCGGCGACGTCGGCTATATAGCCGCAAGCATCAAAAACATTCAGGACACGCAGGTCGGAGATACCGTTACCGCCACTCATAATCCCGCCGCAAATCCTCTGCCGGGTTATAAGAAGGTAAACTCAATGGTATTCTGCGGCATATACCCCGCGGACGGCGCGCATTACGAGGATTTAAAGGAAGCGCTTATGAAGCTCCGGCTAAACGACGCGTCGCTCATGTTCGAGCCGGAAACGTCCGCCGCGCTCGGTTTTGGGTTCCGCTGCGGATTTTTGGGACTTTTGCACCTTGAAATAATACAGGAGCGGCTTG
>CANRAG010000136.1 GCA_947628515.1 uncultured Clostridia bacterium
CGCCCGGCGCGGCGTCGGGAGCTATTAGCGCGGCAGAGCTGTCATCATCCGGCAGAGCGGTGGTGTGCTCGGTCCACGAGTTTTTAAGCTCGGACATGGAGCAGTTATATGTAACCCGTATCAGCCATGCCCTGACATGCTCCTCCGATTGGAATTCGCGGTAGTGGCTCATGTATCGAACAAACACATTCTGCGCCGCGTCGTCCGCTTTATCCGTTCCGGCAATCTTTCGCGCAAGTCTGTATACCATGTCAAAATATTTCTCAATCACAAGCGAGGGCGAGCCGAGCAGCTCTGCCTCCTTAGTATTCATATTTATGACCATTAATTCCTTTCACAAAGCCAAGTTTGAAAGAAAATCGTTCAGATTGTGCGCCCACGCGAACGAGACTATACATAGGTATGCGAGTGAGCGTGGGCGTGCAATATGGGCGATTTTATTCAAACTTTCACATCCTGATCAGTAGTTAAGTATATTATACCATTATCGGCATCCGTTTTCAATACTCTGTTTATCTCTCTATATATAATACTTTTGAAACTGTGAAAAGGCTGCAAAAAAACAAAAAATTTTTCAAAAATATTTGAATTTACCGTTTTCGGCACGGTCGGGGCGATATGCGCGCCGGTGAAAACACTGATTTTTTGCGAAAATACTACCAAAAAATCAGTTGTGGTAATCGGCAAATTGTGATATAATTAACATATATATGTAGTTTAAAGTATTTGCAGTAAGAGGAGAAATACCATGAAAAAACAGATTGCATGGCTGCTTGCCGCCATGACGGCGGTCACGTCCTCGGGCTTTGGGCCGATAACGGTATCGGCCCAAACACCGGTGGAGACCGCTGCGGACGGCAATACGGCGGAAATTACATACAACTACGACGGAGCGGATCACACAAGACAGATGGAAAGGCTCGGACGCGGGCTTGTAGCGGTTAAGACGAACGGGGGAATATTCCTGTCATGGCGGCTTCTGGGCACGGAATCGAGCGTCAGAGATATTTTAAACGCGCCGGATTTTAAGGTGTACAAAAACGGCGAGCTGATAAAGACGGTGGATAACAGCACCAACTACCTTGACATATCCGGAACAGAGTCAGACCGCTACAGCGTGGCGCCCGTTTCAAAAGACGGCAGCGAGGGAGAGGAGTGCGGCGCTGTGACGGCCATGCGCTCTAACTATTTGGATATAGCTTTGGATAAGCCTGCCGCGTTCGAGCTCGACAGCGAAACGAGCTACCAATATACCGTGGGCGACTGCTCAACGGGCGATCTCGACGGCGACGGCGAGTATGAAATAGTTGTGAAATGGGACTGCAATCCGCAGGATAATTCACGCGTCGGCATTACCGGCAACGTTATACTTGACGCGTATAAAATGAGCGGAGAGCGTATGTGGCGCATAGACCTCGGCCGCAATATAAGGTCGGGCGCGCACTATACGCAGTTTTTGGTATACGACTTTGACCTTGACGGCAAAGCCGAAATCACCTGCAAGACCGCGCCCGGCTCCAAGGACGGAAAAGGCGAGTATGTAAGCAAGGCGTCGGAGGACAGCGAAATACTTAACGCTGACAACACCGTAAGCTATGTTAACGATGGCGGATATATACTTGAGGGTCCGGAATACTTTACGATATTTGACGGGGAAACCGGCGCGGCGATAGACACGATAAACTATCCCGTACAGCGCGTTAACGCGTCCGTGTGGGGCGACGCCTACGGCAACCGCTGTGACCGCTTTGTGGCGGATGTGTCATACATGGACGGAGAGAGACCGTACGCTGTCTACTGGCGCGGCTATTACTTCGGTCAGACCGGTTCGAGAACGGGCGTGTTCGCTGCAAGCTTTGACGGACAAAGGCTTTTTGTGCCGGATAATCATATATTCGATACAAGAAAAGACCAGCCCGGATACCGTTCCGGCAACGCCCGATATGTCGGGCAGGGCAACCACAACCTAACAACAGCGGATGTTGACGACGACGGCAAAGACGAGGTGATATCCGGCGCGCTCTGTCTGGAGTTTGACGAAAACGACACGCTTTCCCCGAAATGGTGTACCTTTAAGGAGCACGGCGACGCGCTGCATATAGGCGACTATGACCCGACGCATACCGGACTTGAATTTTTCACGGTTCATGAGGACGGAAACGGCGTAAACTCATACGGCGGCGTAACTCTCGATTACGGCGCGTCGGTAATAGACGCAGCGACCGGCGAGATTATGAAGCATTGGAGCGGCTCAAAGGATACCGGCAGAGGACTTATGGCCAATGTCGGCGCGGGCGGCTACTATCAGATAACGGCCACATCTGGTATTGACGGCTGGAACTGTCTGGGCGGAGGCAATTTTGAAAAGGGCACCGCAATAGGATATAACTTCCGCGTGTTCTGGGACGGAGACTTATATGATGAAACGCTGGATGGAACAAGTATACAGTCATGGAACGGACGCGGTATGGCAAATATCTTTACGGCAAACGGCTGCGTGCAGGTAAACGGCACAAAGGCGAACCCGGCGCTTCAAGCCGACCTTTTCGGCGACTGGCGCGAGGAGGTCGCGTATCCGACATCTGACAATTCGACGCTCAGAGTGTACACTACGACGGATTTGACCGAATACAAGCTCCCGACGCTCATGCACGATCCGGTATATCGCAGCGGCGTAGCGGCGGAGCAGAGCGCGTATAATCAGCCGCCGCATAACGGATTTTATCTTGCCGACGAGATCTACCGTCCGGCGGTTGACTACCTTGAAATCACAAAGCAGCCCGACAAAACGGATTATCTTGTGGGTGAGGCTTTGGAGCTTGCGGGACTGGAGGTTACGGCGCATTTTACTGACGGCTCCGCGGATGTAATATCGGGCTATGTCATAACGGGCTACGACCCGGAGACGGTAAGCGAGCAGGATATAACCGTGACCTACGGCAGAAAGACGACAACGTTTAAGGTACGGGTAAGCTCCGGCTTTACAATTGACGATGATGGATATATTACCGGCTATGAGCTAAGTAATGAAACCGCGAAGCTGCCGTCAACAATTAACGGCGTCACCGTTAAGGGCTTCAGAGACGGCGCGTTAAAGAACAGCACGCTGAGATCAATTGTAATCGAAGCAACGGAAACGGAGTTCGGAGAGGATGTGTTCCCGGACGGGATAACAATTATATGCTATATCGGCTCCGACGCGTATGTGTACGCCGATGAGAACGGAATCAACTGTCAAATAATAGACACGAGAGAATATTTGCTTGACGCCGACTACGGCGAAAGCGAATATTCCGGATACAGTATGCTCCAAGGGGAAGAAAGCCAGACGCGGCAGATAGGGTGCGTTCTCTACGGCGTCGGCGGCAGAAAAGGCAACGGTGACGGCGTCACGGGATTTGCCGCGGCGGATATTGACGGTGAAAAGGTTATGCGCGTGGGCGCGGGCAATTATGCCTCATCAAACCGCTGCGCGTATATGACATTGCAGGGTATTCCGATGCTTTCGGACACGACCGACAACGTGTTTGAAACGGATATAATGTTCGAGTCGGGAGATAAAACAAAGCTGTACGTGTTTGACAGCACGTCCGCCGCGATAGGAACGCGCGGCAACACGACGAACAAGCCCACCGTAACCCCTGTGGACACAATAGGTCTTTCGGACGGATGCGAGGCGGGCGTTTGGTATACATATAAGATATTCTATCATAAGGGCGCGTACTACCGCTCGCTTGTTAAGCGGGGCGAGGATGCGCGGTATACAAAGCTCAGCGCAAGCCCGTCCGAAACAGGTGTGGTAAAATTCCTCTACGCGCCCACGGCGAGCTATGCTCAGGGCATATGCTATTTGGACAATACGAAAATATATACGAATGTCGAAGTGGGCTCGCTAACGCTTAATATTACGGATAAGGACGGAAATCCTATCACAAACGCGGTCGTTACAATAAACGATGAGGAATATAACGTAAACCGACGCGGCGCTGTGGCGGCGGATCTGTATTCCGGACTGTATAAAGCTGTGATCACAGCCGAAGGGTATGTGACAAAGCAGGTATCTATAGGAGTATTTAAAAACGCGGTCGAAAAGACGGTTGAGCTTGAGAATGAATATATAGATCTAACCGGCGTAGAATTTGAAAAGGACACGCTCGCGCTCAAAGCCGGACAGACCGGAAAGGTGACGGCTATAACCGTTCCGGCAAACGCGACGGAGCAGGGCGTCACGTATTCCTCATCCGATATGTCGGTCGCGGAGGTCGATAACGACGGCAACGTAACGGCCGTAGAGCCGGGCGAGGCAAAAATCACGGCAAAGAGCGCGTATAACGCGGAGTTTACAGCCGAGTGCACCGTTAAGGTGTACGCTGACGACTATGTATCCGAAATTACTTCGATTGAGATACTCACGCCGGACAATGCGTACATATCAAATAACGCCGTGCCGAACGAGGTTGAGCTAAAAGCGCGGGCGTACGACCAGAAGGGCGTTTGGACGGACGCCGAATTTACATGGACGGCCGATGTGCAAAACGCGAGCATAAAGGATAATAAGCTGCTTCTTCCGCAAACCGTAAAGACGGGCGAATACAATATAACGGCTAAGGCGGGCACGGTATCGGCGAAAAAGTCCATTACGCTAACGCCGCTTAACGCGAACGCGGATATGATAGCCGAGGAAAAACTTGAAAGCCCGCTGAATATCCATATGGGCGCAGCGGACGCAATAGAAACCATAGACGACATAACCTACCATACCGGCGCGCGTAGCGGCGGCGGCGACGGCACAACGGGTTTCTATATAGGAAACATGAGCGGCAGAACTGTCCTTAGGGCGACGGCGGGACGTTTTTCAAGCGCGGACAGGGAAGCGTATTTCACATTTGACAAGGTGACGGCGGGCTCGGCGTATAAGCAGGGCGAGGACTATGTGTTTGAAACGGACATATATTTTGACAGTCCGACGAAAATGACGTTTAGCGCGTATTCCGACGTGCGCGGCAAGGCTCTTATTCAGCTTGACGCGGAAACGCTCGGTCTGCAAACGAAGCGCTGGTATCACTACATGCTTATCTACAGCAACGAAAAATACGAGCATTATGCCATAGACACGGATGGCAATTTTGTAAATATTCCGGAACCGGTGGTATCGGGCGACGAAATGATAGCCCAAATACGGTTTATTCCGGGCGACGGCGAGGGAAGCGTGTATCTTGCCGGAACCAAATACTACAGCATAAGGAGCGCCTACAGCGACGTAACATTAAAAGCGGTGGATATGAACGGAGCGCCTATATCGGACGCGGCGGCGGAAATTGCCGGTATCTCAAAAACGACCGATACAAGCGGCAAAGCCGTAGTAACGCTTCCTATCGGCATATATAATATGTATGTAAACAGCGGAAATCTCAGCGGCGGCCGCCGTGCTGTGGCAAACGGGGAAAACGTCACATATACGATAATTCTTGGCAAGTCCGCAATAGACGGAACGGACGGCGAAAATATCACCGTCACGGCGATGGACGAGGGTCTGAAGCTCTACGCCGCAAAATACAACGACGGGATGTTGACGGATATTAAGCTGTTTGACGTTAAAAGCGGCACACGCGGATATAACGCCGGCTTCGTACCGGATAAGGTATTTTTGTGGGACGGCGATATGTCGCCAGTTGACAGCTATATAAAATAATCTAACGGAGAGCGGCCGCGCTCCGTTAGATTATTCATGGATTATTTTAAACAAAATGAAAAAAATTTGCATATTAATGCAACCTTTTGGAATGTTCAATCGTGTTATATATAAAGGCGTTATTTTAACAATCTAAAAAAGGGGAGGTTATACCATGCGCAAGTTTATTTCAGCGGCTCTTGCCGCCGCAATGCTTATTTCGACCGTACCTGCGGCAGCGAAGGATTACCGCAACGGCTGCACGCTCGCTCCGCTGCAATACGATGAGACCGGCGTGCTGCCCGACAGCGGATATGTGCTGAGCGGCAGCTTTTCCGACAAGCCCGTTGTTTACATAAACGACGGCGACGAAACGGAGGTAACGGAGCAAGCGGACGGAACATATCTCGTCACGCCGCTAAACGAGCTAAAATACAATTCGCTCTACACGTTCACCTTAGATGGTGGAGAGCCTGTTTCGTGGACATTCCAGACGGCGGAGCATTTCTCCGTAACCAATGCTTTGCCGGGTGATTACGCGTATAATGTGCCTATAAATTCGGGCATAGAAATCACGTTTTCGCACGAGGATTTTAAGCTTGAGGATGTGAAAACAAACTTTTCGATAATTCCGGAGCTTGACGGCAAATGGGAGAAGCATAAAAACACGGCCGTGTTTGTGCCGGAAAAGGGGATGGCAAAGGAAACGACATATACCGTAACCGTAGACGGTAACATGAGCCGCAGCGGCGAGGCTATGGGCGACAGCTACAGCTTCAGCTTCACGACCGAAACGTCGGCGTTCGGCGCGGAGCCTGCTTTTGCCGTATATGACCCGATAAGGTATAAAGAGGTAGCAACGGGCGATATACCCGAAATACCGCTGTCGTTGTATAGCGATAAGGGATCCGTAAATATCGTAATCGAGGTTTACGGCGTCAGGGTAGGGGACGCCTTGAACGTAATCGCAAACGACGGGGCTGTGGATGAGCTGCCCACTGCCGGAACCGCGCCGGTAATGCAAAG
>CANRAG010000137.1 GCA_947628515.1 uncultured Clostridia bacterium
GCGGCGTTCACGCTGACAGGAGAATAGACCGACCTTAAATGAGCCTTGTATTCAAGAATAATATCCTTGTCTACCTCCCTTTCTCCGAGCCAGTTTTTAAACGCGGCCGCGTCATGGACATATTTCTCCACGGTAGCGCGGGATTTTTCGGATTTGATAAGATGTTCTTTAAATTCAATGAGCGTTTGTTCCGTTATTTTCATACTTTCATACCTCCATATATTTAGTATGTCGAATTATATCCTGATTATAGCATATAACCCGTGCGCGTTATTAACAGAATTCAAGAACAGGCCGATAAAATTTGCGGGATTTTTCGTTCAAATCTGTTGATTTCGACATTTATTCGCATTGACACCGGCGGCAGGCTGTGATAGAATATATATACAATTATTTCGGAAGGAGCTTGTGTCGTTGAAGAAAATAATAATACCGCTGCTTGTTCTCGCAATGCTGCCGCTTACGGCGCAGGCGAGAAAAAAAGCGCCCGTGCCCATGTCGCAGCTGGGCGAAACCATGCTGTTTGACTTCGGCGAAAAGCCCGAAAAGGGCTGGCTTCCCGTAACCGCGGAAACAAAATATTACAAAGAGCTTGGATACGGCTTCAGCATGGTTTCCTTCGTTGAAAACGATACGGCGCAATTGGATTATATCTATTCCGACGCGGTAAAAATAAAAAAGGGTATGCAGGACAGAACAGGCTTTAACGTTGACCTGCCCGACGGCCTGTACGAAATTTATGTGTGCGCGGGAAATGTTCAGTATATGAATATATGTCTTGAAGGGTATCCGGCGTTTATCAATCTGCAAAGCAACAGCGAGGGCAGACTCGAAATACCGGTTACGGACGGGCAGCTCAACATGACCTTTGAGCGCGGTGCGGCGGGCTTTGACCTGGCCGTTTCCGCCATGACAATACAGCGCAAAGGAAATTCTTCGGACAGAAAAAAAAGAGTTTTTATATGCGGCGACTCCACGGCGGCGTTCCAGCCGCCCATGACAGCGAAGCAGCCGTTTGACGAGTCTACCTCCGGCGGATGGGGTCAGATGTTGAGCTATTATATCCCCGATACGCTGTATGTGCATAACTCGTCGGTCGGCGGTTCCTCCACAAGCGATATTGTTAATGGTACGAATTTGGAGGATCGTCTGCATTTTGCCATGCCGGGAGATTACGCGCTTATATCATTCGGCATAAACGATAAAAAGTCGCTCAGCTCCGGAGAGTATTCACAAAACCTGAAAGAAATTATCGAGCGCGTAAGAGCGCTGCAATGCGTTCCCGTTATCATTTCCGAACCCGTACAGCTTGATGAGCTGTCCTATGACGGAAAATACAGGGATATGTCGTTTTCAAAGGAAGCGGAAGCCGCAGCCCGCGAGCTTGACGTTCCGTTTATCGACCTGCATTCAATGTATGCAAATTACCTCTCCGCAATCGGTAACGGCGAGACTATGTTCAGAATGTTATGGACGGGAAAGCGCGACAGCATCCACCCCAACCGAACGGGCGCGGCGCATATGGCGCGGCTTATAGCCGAGGCATTATCGGACATTCTGCCCGAATTTTCCGGAAATATCACAGACTACGGCATATCGGACGACCCGCGTTTGAAATGTCGGATTGACAGCGGCGGGATGAATCTTGAAAATACCACGGAACGGGATATGAGATATTCGCTTGTTTCAAACGCGTTCAGGAATAAAATCCTTTCGGGAGTGTCCTTAGAAACGGTTACGATACCGGCATACAACGCGCTCGAACCGAACCGGGCAACCGTAATAGACATTTCCCAATACCCCAAAGATGAAAGTCTCTACCTCTATGGCAACGGTATAACAATTAAGATTAGATAAAAGCTGCGGCGCAAATTTACACGCCGCAGCTTTTTATCATATTACTTCCGCTTTGAAACCATTTCCCAAAGTCCGCATATGTAGGCGGCGCCAAGAGCGCGGTCATATAGACCGTAGCCCGGCATAGCCTTCTCGCCCCACAACATTCTGCCGTGGTCGGGGCGGATAACGCCGTCAAATCCGTCGTCATAGAGCGCTTCCACAACCGCCGCAAGGTCGAACGAACCGTCGGCGCTCAGATGGCATGCCTCCTCGAACTTTCCGGGCGCGGTATGCTTAAGATTTCGGATATGCGCGAAATGTATTCTGCCCTTTAAGGCGTGTGCAAGCTCGACAAGATCGTTTTCCGGATTTGAACCGAGCGAGCCCATACAGAAGGTTACGCCGTTGTTTACGCTCGGAACAGCGTCAAGCATCTTCAAAAGGTTTTCCTTGTTTGTGATAATTCTCGAAAGGCCGAACACGCTCCATGCCGGATCGTCCGGATGAATTGCCATTTTAATACCGTACTTATCACAGGTTGGCATGATCGCCTTCAGGAAATAAACAAGGTTATTAAAGAGCTTATCCGCGTCCACATCCCTGTACGCCTCAAACAGTTCCTTTAATCTTCCGAGCCTTTCCGGCTCCCAGCCCGGCATTACAAATCCGTTTGAGTTCTCGTCCATGTACGCCGCGAGATTGTCCGGATTGATTTTCTCAACTATGCTCTGGTCGTACGCGAGTACCGTTGAGCCGTCCGGCCGAGGCTTTGCAAGGTCTGTCCGCGTCCAGTCGAATATCGGCATGAAGTTATAGCACACAAGGTCTATTCCCTCCTCGCCGAGATTTTCGAGCGTCTTTATATAGTTCTCTATATACATATCCCGGTCGGGAGTGCCGATTTTTATCGCGTCGTGGATGTTTACGCTCTCTATTCCCGAAAGCTCCAGTCCACCGTCCTCGATCTCCTTTTTGAGAGCCTTTATCTCGTCCCTTTCCCAAAGCTCGCCCGCCTGCTTGTAGTAGAGTGTGCTTATAAGCCCCTCTACATATCTTACCTGCCGCAGCTGTTCCAGCGTTACGCTGTCATAGTCCCTGCCGTAATAGCGCATCGTCATTTTCATTGTAATTTCCCTCCACGTGTTATAACCTAAGATCATGTTGCAATCGTTCGCAAGCCCTGCCCCTTGCAAGCAAGGCAGAGCGTTGCTCCGATTTAAAACCGCAAAGCTCAAAAGAGTCTTTATATTATACTTCTTTAAGCGCCGCCCTTACCGCGCCCGCGCCGCTTATCATAGCGGCAAACTTCTTCTCTATCTTCTCTCCGAGACCGGCGGCGTATAAATCCGTGCCGAAAAGAACGGCGTTTTTGAGGACGTCCTTTAATACGCCATCCGCCGTCTCCGGCTTTCCAAGCTCCACGCCCGCGAGCATTACCCGCATATCGCAAAGCATCGGGTCCGGGCTTGGCTCGAACGCGCTGCCGTTATCGTCAACCGCCATTAAATACCGGAACCAGCCCGCTATTACAGTCGGAATTGCTTCCAACGTCGAAGCGTCAAGCTCAGCGCTGTTTATATATGCCTTGATTGTCTCGCCGTAGCGCACGGGGATTTTCTGCGATGTATCCGTCGCTATTCTCTGCGGCGCGTCAGGCATATAGGGATTTGGCAGACGGTCGTTTATAACCTCGCTGACAAACTTTTGCGGGTCGATAATCCCCGGATCGGTCACAACCCTCATACCTTCCGCCGCAATTTTGTTCACAAGCTTTGAAAGCTCGCTATCGCGCATCTCTTCCCATATCGTTGTATACCCCAAAAGACATCCGAATACAGCAAGACCTGTGTGCAGCGGGTTGAGACAGGTTGTAACCTTCATCGTCTCCGCCTTATTGACGGTTTCACGCGTAGTGAGATAAACTCCGCCTTCTTCGAGCGGCGGTCTGCCGTTCGGAAAATCGTCCTCTATAACAAGATACTGCGGCTTTTCCGCGTTTACAAACGGCGCTATGTATGTGCCCTTCGCCGTTACGCGCGAAGCCATATCGCAAACGCCCGCTTCTTCAAGCTTTGCCTGAATTTTCGCGTCCGGACGCGGCGTGATTTTATCTATCATACTCCACGGGAAGGAGACAGTGTTATCCAGGTAGCCGACAAACTCCGAATCGACCTTACCTACCGCCGCCCACGCTTTTGCCACGGTCATAACGCCCGACTTCAGCTTCTCGCCGTTATGCGAGCAGTTGTCCATAGACACAACCGCGACCGGCGCTCCGCCGGACTTGTATCTCACATACAGCATCGCCGCGACTATGCTCATGGTGTGCTTCGGGGCAGTGGGACCGGACTCGATATCGTCCGCCACAACACCCGTAAGACTGCCGTTTACGTCCGTTACCGCATAGCCCTTTTCCGTGATTGTAAAGCTTATCATCTTAAGCGAGGGATTTTTCGCAATTTCATATAGCCTGTCATAATCCGTCGCCTTAACTCCTTCCGTGATGCCCGCGAGCACCTCCGTTTCAAGAGTCGCGTCCGCGCCCATTAGGACATTCAGCGTAAGGTTATCGAACGGGGCGTAGATCTTATCTATAATATCAAAATCAAAACTCTCAACGGCTATTATTCCGGTTCTCGTTCTGCCCGCGTTTAATAGCGACTGCGCTATTGAACCGATAAAGCCTCTGAAAATATTTCCCGCGCCGAAGTGTATCCACTCCGGATTTGCCGCTGTTTCCTTTCGCACCGCTTCAACATCAAAGTTCGGAAGCTTTATGCCCTTTTCCTCCCATGCCTTACGATTTTTTATCCCTTCCAATGACAGTTTCATAACAGTTTATTCCTTTCTATCATTCTATCGGCAATATGTACGCGCCGTCTCCTATTCTTTTCTTTGCCGCCCTATAAAGCTCCGCGTCCTCCAAATGGTTTTCCCATAAAAGGAGCGTCAGCACGCCCTTATCCGCGGGGGAATATATAATCTCGCGCTGCCACTTCCAATGCGACGCGTTATCACCGAGCTCTCTCACTATACCCATAAGCTTTCTTACAACGTACGCGGTGTGCTTGTAGTCCGCGAAGCAATCATTTGCGAAAAACCCTTTCCATATACCTTTTTCGCTTTTTTGCATCTCCGTATTAGCCGTTTCAAATTCAGCCGCGCAATCACCGAACATCATGAACGCCGCAAAATAGTTTTTATCCTTATATTCCCTGTACGCGTCACCAAACATTGCGGCGCCCCGACAGCCGTGACAGTGCAGCTTTGCCTGCAGGAGGATTGTTGAGTCAAACAGCTCTTTGTCCGCTCCGACAAGCTCCGCGCTCGTCTTTTCGCACCGCGCGAGATAACCCTCCATCTTCGGCAGGGCGTTTTTACAGATGTTTGAAAAAATCTCTATCTGCTCGTCAAGTCCCCTGTCGCCGGTTAGCCATATCATTGTGCCGCACCGATCCATATTGCCTCTTATACAATGGTTTGCGAGAACTCTTGTGTGCTCCGTGTAGAACTGCTCGCCCGCGTGTTCATCCTCGTTTTCCCCGAACGGAATAACCATTTTATGATAATCCCGCAGCCGCGCCGCGACTTCCGCGCTGCCGCCGTAGTATGTATTTGCAAACTCCGCGCTGTGTTCTTCGTCCGAAACAGCCCTGCTGCTCCACTTCTTTGCTATCGCGTCAAGGAAATACGCGTGCGGCCTTATATTTGAACAGTTGATTATCCAAAAATCGGTCATGTTCATCGCGCTTACTTTGTCCAGCTCGCCGTTTACAAAATCGACCGTGTTCGGGAGCATAGTCAAATGGTTCGCGGCTTGCAAGTCATAGAATGAAACATGGTAGTATATGCCGCCGTGATTGACGGGATGTTCGGGCATGGACGAAACGCGCAGGTTTTTGTTACCCTGACGGCGCGATACCATTTTACCGAACCCGTTGTCGGCGCTGACCTTTATAATATCGTCGCTAAAGCTCACATATCCCTTATCATACAGCTCCATAACCTCGCCGTAAAGATTTGTGCAGAATACAGGATTTTCAATTTCTTCAAGCACCATTCGTCTTTGAAGCTCTATTATCTCCGATATAAGCGCGCCGCGCTTTTCGTCCGTATCGTATCTGCCGCCGGTGTCGCTCGCCCAGAACGGACAGTCACCCTGACCTCTGAAACCGAGGCTCCATATAACCTTCATCCCCCTGTGCGCCTTAATAGCGTCACGCCAAAGCTTGTGGAACTTTTCCTTATTCTCAAAATAGTTCGGGGCCTCGTGGGGATACTCGCGGATGAACATTTCCGCGCCCAAAGGCTCCGCGTGATGCTGCGCTATCCAAAGTCCCATATCAGCCGCAAGCCCGCGATACTTCTTTGAATCGGTATCGGTTCCCGGAATAACGGTATTGCCGCCGCATCTCAGAAGCGCTTCAAACGCCATCCGCCACGGCTCGTCACCGTCGCCGTTTACGGACCATTTCATGATAAGAACCTCGTCATTAATAAACCAGCCCCTGTATTTAACCGTCCGTTTAACCGATCTGTACTCGCCGTCCGCAACGGTTATGGCGTCGGTTCTTTCAATCCTTTGATCCAGCCAGAACCAAAAGGGATTAATACCCAAAAACCTTTCGCTTACATACAGCAAGCCGTATACAAAGCCAAGCTCGTCATCAGCCGAGATTGTAAGCCCGTCTCCGGCGGAGTTAATTAAAAAATCCTCCTCTGCCATGCCCGGCGCTTTTACAAGCTCGATCGCTCCGCCCGAAGCGTCACTTTTGCGGAAGCGCTTTTTTATATCCCGCTCAAGAATTGAAACAGCGTTTTTAA
>CANRAG010000138.1 GCA_947628515.1 uncultured Clostridia bacterium
TTTGAAGAAAAAATCGTTCTTTGCGTCAAAGGTAAAGTAATTATATTTAACGTCAATGAGATTATGTTTCTCAATATCTTCAAGCGTGGTATACGGGTCGCACAGGTTTGCCGAGACCCGGTGGTTGGAAAAGTTCGACGCTCCGGTGGTCATTGCGGTTAACGCCAAACTCATGGGGTTTATCGCGCTGAACCCGACGATTATCGCGAGCGCTGTGCCGCACAGCCTATCCGCGCTTTTAATTCGCAATATCTTATGATTTTTTTGCGTAAGCGCCGGGTTCTCCGGCTCGAACCATTGCGCCATAATCAGAATCATGAATATAAACAGCCCCACGGAGCTTGTTCTTGTGCAAAGGTCATTGTACAATCCCCATTGGAACAGAGGCAGTATCAGCAGTCCTATTACGGCGGCGATAAAGTACGGGTTTTTATAAAAACGCCGAAGGAGAAGCGCCGCGTATAAAACCACCTGAGTTATTATGAAGATGAAGTATGTTCCCCAATGCCCGCTGTAGCTGAGTCTGTGGAATTTAAGCACATCCGGTCTTTCGCCTGTTATGTTACCTCTAAGATACAGAAGCAATATCGGCGCAAGCGCCAACAGTACGGCTATATTTTCAATTGTGAATATTTCTTTTACCGTTGCTTTAAGCTTGTTTTTCAATATAAACCGAATTATTGCGATTATAACTAAAATGAATATGAATATAATCTGAAACGGTGAATACAATATGAGCGGAACGGCAGCAACCGCGACGCCGCCCAAATCCTCCGTATCCGAAAAAAACATCGAAAGCACGAGGAACGCGGGTATTATCTGGTTGAAAACAGAGGCATATAATGTAAAGAACGGCGTAAATCCTATCATAACGCCTGCATTGCCGTAGGACGGGTTTAGATATTTTACCATTCCTATCCATATATCCGTGAAAATTGTCTTTAAACTCTCGCAATTGGCAAATAGGAACAGCATTAATAGTGTTATGACCTGTTTTTTTGCGTTTTCCGCTTTAAGCATGCGTACAAGGTGCAGATATATCAATACCATACCGTACAATCCGTAAAGATACATCAGCCAATACGCGGCGCGGAAACCGACCAGCTTTCCGGCCGCGCCGGGAAATATAAAATAACCTATATAATATGATAATGCCGAGCCGTCATTGTAATAAACGGGCCACGGTTTATTTATAAGGTCACGCAGTATCGCGTTTCGCGCGCTCCAGTCGGCATACTGTCCGCATATACCGCCGTGTCCGGCGGCGATGAGAACCAGACCCAGAGTGGCTACGGCTGCTATGAGCATTGTTTTGCTTATAGTAAAAAAGCTTTCCTTTGTATTTCTTATACTAAGGTATATTGCCGCGCCGCATATCGCGGCGGCGGGCAGAGCTATATACAGCTTAAGAAATCCGAATAAAAATATGAATATGTTAACGTACAGAAAAGAATATGAGCATAATTTCAGCTTTTTAGAGTTTATTTTTACCATAATACCACACTCCTCGTATATTTATCAGCCATCAAAAGTTATTTTTTCTTTTTAAACGTCTTTTCCTTTTCGGGCTCGGATATATGCAGCTTTATAAGCAACTGTTTTCCCGCCCCGACAAAGCCGTATTTAACAATTGGCCCTTCGATATATTTTGTAACGATGATACCGATAAGAACAGACGCGGTAAAGCATAGGAGCACCATTGAGTCCATTGCCGGTCTGTCGTTCATGACAGGCGACATTGACGAGTACGGTATATTCTTATTTTTAAGGAATATGTATATGTTCTGGTGCCACAGATACACGGTATAGGATATGGAGGACAGAAACACAAAGAATTTGTTACCCCATATTTTTCGCTCCCAGAACTTGCAGGAGAAGCATGTCGCAAATATAAATATTGCTATCAGTCCGGCGAATATCGACCTGTACAGAAAGCGGAAATACACGTCGTACGTAAAACCTTCCGGGAAACCGAAGCGCGACGAATTCAGCCAAACCATATAATATACGGCGGCGATAAGACTCACGGCCGATATTAATGTCATGAGAGGCTTGATTTCGCTTATGCGTTTCATTTTGTTCCTCGCGTAAACCACAAAGTACGCCGCGATCATGCCCCACGCGAACACATCGAGGTACGCGGGCGTCATTGCCTGCATCAGCGGCGTTGACACGTCCGTGAAGCCAATCATCCAAAATCTGAACAGGTGTCCGAATATAAGCATACCTACAAAGGAAAGAACCGGCTTTTTCCTGAACGGAATACATAAAAGCGGGAATATGACATAGAACTGGATTTCAATCGCCAGAGTCCATGCCGTCGATACCACGCTGCCGATGGTTTTGCCGCTTATATTATGTATGAACAGCAGATGGGTAAGCACATGCTTTGCGGCCTCTGCTTTATTATGCACATCGTATCCGTAGGAGAGCGCGGGGATGAGCAGGGTCGCAATTATGATAATGATATATGAAGGGTAAATTCTCCTTGCGCGTTTTATAAAGAAGTTCTTCCATCCGCCGAATTTGCTTTCACCAAACATTTCTCTCGCGATTGGGTAGAAAAGGCAAAATCCGCTCAGCACAAAGAACGAATCTATTGCAACATATCCGAGACGTTGGAACAGTTCGAGATTTATAAGATTTTTTGCCGCGGTAAGCGGGATTTTGTATGAAATCCAGCTTTGCTGCCATGTGTGAAAGCATACGATAAATATCAGTGATAATGCGCGAAGTCCGTCAAGAGCATATAAATACCCCGGAATGTTTTCCTGCCGTGAACTGTTCATTATTATTCATCCCCCTTTTTTCCGTAGACGCACCAGCCTATTGCCGCCGCCAAAAGCAGACCGAGCGCAATAAGCCATATTACCATTCCCGACGGTATTTTTTCCACGCAGCCGATTGCCCAGCCTACGCGCTCCCAGCCTTTTTCCGGCGCGGGCGCGGGTGTTTGCGCGTATGCGAGCCGAGGAATGAAAGCGGCCAGTGTGAATAATATTAACAATATTTTATTTTTCATATCATCAACTCCAAAATGCAATTAAATGCTGAATTTTATAGTAAATATACGCGTTGCTGTTCACAATCGCGTTTTCCGAATGTGCCGGAATACTAAGCAACGCAAACGCCAGTGTGACATATGACAGGGCGAGCACGACCGCGCGCGTTCGTCGTATATTAAGCTCGTCCCCGCTCTTTTTCTTGTATACCGCGAATATTGTTATGGAGGATGCTATCATCATCATCCATACATAGTCGGTAAAATATCTTGTGAGCAGCCCCGCCATCTGCGCGTCAAGCACGGCGACGACAAGAGCCATGATAATTGACGCGCACACTAGTTGGTACGCTCGTTTGTCGCCGCTAAAGGTATGCTTGCTAAACATTCCGTAAAGACCGGCTGCAAGCAGTGGATAGAGCATAAACGCTCCGCCCATGAGCTTTTCCGAAAGCGTCAGCCCCTGATATGAGGTGGCGCATGCAAAGTCGTGTATGAACGGGAAAACGGCGTCAAACTTAACCGGTTGAAAGAAGTATGTGAATATCCCAAGTCCTATCCGCCCCGGCACGAAGCCGCGGTGCGTCATGTCATTGGAGGTAAGGTTATAATTTGCCCCGAAATCAAAAGGAGACTCAAACCGCGCGTAATTATACCACATTACCGCCGCGCCGATTATTATAAACGGCAGACACAGAGCTATTGTTTGGCGTATACTCTTTTTTGAAAAAAGGGTGCGTGTTTTGAATACGTGATTGCGGTAAAGAATAATTCCGAACACGATAGTTATCAGAAACTGCGGTCTGCATGCCGACGTAACGGCGATACAAAACGAACCCAGAGCCAGCTTTGTCGGGCTCAGCGATACTACGCCGTCAGATCTCACCTTTTCCGCCGAAATCCATGCGGCAAGACCGAATACGGCAAACATCAGTCCCGCCATTGGCGGAACCATGTAAAAATCGGGCTTATATGCCGCGTACGCCAGCGCGGAGGCAAACGGTATCACCGTGCATAAAAGCAAATATATTGCGAAGGGTGTGTCCCTATACCATTTTTTTATGACTTCCCAAAGCAGCAGCATTATTGCAAATATTGAAGCAATTCCGAATATGCAAAGCGCGATAGTATTCGGCAGATTTTGACCGGTTATGAGATTATACGGAAGATAGAGGATAAGCGCTGGGGCTATGCCGAAATACGAGTAGTATTTCCCCTTGTAATAAGCGTTATCCCATTTGAAAACAACGCGTTTATTAACGCGCTCCGCGTAGTCGTAAGGATTGTCGAGCGAATTCAGCGTATTGGAACCGTCCGCAAAGCTCAAATGCCCCGATTTCATGGCGTCTATTACATTATAGTATTGCTGGTGATTGACATTATTCTCATACCAGCCGAGAGCCGCGCTGTTCCATGTTGACATTCCCGCGTATGATACGGACAGCACAACCCAAAGCACGGCGCAGACTATTTTCTGACGCATATGCCTGAGGTTGGTCTTATATTTGTATACCGAAGATTTCGGCCTTAGTATATATGTAACCGAAAGTATCAAAAACAGGGCTATGATGCGTTCCCACGAGACAAGCAGCGGCACGTGTACGTTAAGCCGCATACTTGACGGGTCAATATCGTCCTTTTTCATACCCTTGATTGTAGCTTTAAGAGAATGTATATTATCACTGAAATGAAGCTTTATATATTTGCTCGCCTCCACCCCCGGCACGACCGCATGCGTGGGCGCCGAAAGATAGTTGGCGTTCGCGTCGTCAATTGCCGAAACTGTTATATCGACCTTTTTGCCGTTATCCGTTTGCGGGTCAAAATACAGGTATTTCACCGGCTGATTAAGCTTTTTGTACATGATAACGGACTTGCTGCTTGATGTCGCGCCGTTGTTCTCGTAGCCTACAACGACGGGAGTAACGTCTATTGTTTTACATGAGATTGAGTCGAGCCATTTATAGTTAAAGATGAAGATCTCGCATAAAACGGAAAGCGCCAGAAAAAGACCGAAAACGACTATGTATTTCTTCGGGGTTTCCTGAGAAAAGAACATATTAAGTTTTCCGAACCTTTCCCGAATAGAACGCTTCATTTGGTATCTCCGTCTTTATCTCTTTCTTTAAGAAGTTGTTTAAAGGCTCTTTCCGTTTCTCCGAGCCGGTATTCAAAGTCCTGCTTGTTTTTTTGTATGATTGTGGAAAGAATCATGCCGGAAAAATATGACTGTATCGCGCCGAGCACCGTAAATCCGCACATAACCAGCGTCGGAATTCGCGGAACAACGCCCTGCTGTACGTATGTAATAAACACGGGAATAAAGAATACCAATGCTATTACGATAAGTATAAATGAAAGCAGGGTAAAGAATTGCTTGGGCTTATAGCTCTTGTATAGTTTTGAAATTGTGCGCAGCACCTTTATTCCGTCAGAGTAGGTGTTCAGCTTTGACTCGCTTCCTTCGGGGCGGTCACGATATTCGATTACGATATTTTCGACCTGCATTTTCTTGTCTACGGCGTGAATGGTCATTTCCGTTTCGATTTCAAAGCCCTTTGAAAGCACGGGGAAGGTTTTGACAAACCTGTAGCTGAAAGCTCTGTAACCGGTCATGATGTCCTTTATGTCATTGTCAAAAAGACTGTTTATTGTCGCGCGTACAAGCGAGTTGCCCAGATTATGAAACGGCCGCTTGTTTTCCGTAAAATATGTTGATGAAAGCCTGTCCCCAACTACCATATCGGCGTTTTTAAAAAGAACCTTATCGACCATTTCCGGAGCGTATTCCGCCGGATACGTGTCGTCGCCGTCGGTCATTATATATACCTCCGCGTCAATTTCACGGAACATTCGGCGGATTACATTCCCCTTGCCACGCATATACTCATACCTTACAACCGCTCCCGCTTCTTTGGCAAGCTCTGCCGTATTATCATCGGAGTTGTTGTCATAAACGTATATAACGGCGTCGGGCAGCGCTGTCCTGAAGTCATTTATCACTTTTACGATTGTTTTGCTCTCATTATAGCAGGGAATAAGCACCGCTATCTTATCCATATACTTAACCTCTCTTATGCTGCAAGTGTATATATACATCTATTATACTATATATTCGGGCAAATTTCAATAGAAAGGAAGGAAATTTTGTTAATAGCGCGCGCGGGTTATGTGATATAATCAGGGTATAATTCGACAAACCAAACCATAAGGAGGCATGAAAGTATGAAAATAACGAAAAAAACGCTTGGTGAATTTAAAGAACATCTTATCAAATCCGAAAAATCCCGCGCCACAGTGGAGAAATATGTCCATGACGCGGCTATGTTTCGAAGCTGGCTCGGAGAAAGGGAGGTTGACAAGGATGTTATCCTCGAATACAAGGCTCATTTAAGGTCGGTCTATTCTCCCGTCAGCGTGAACGCCGCAATATCCTCGCTTAACAGCTTCTTCCGCTTTACGGGGCGGCGCGAGCTTACGCTTAAAACCGTGAGGATACAGAAAAAGCTTTTTAGCGGCGGAAACAGGGATATGCGGCTAAACGAATATAAG
>CANRAG010000139.1 GCA_947628515.1 uncultured Clostridia bacterium
AACCCTCTCGTGGCGGCGCGGCAGTATCTTGATAATGCCGGCTACGGCGGAAGTGTGACCTGGGACAACGACAGCGGCACGGTAAACTTCGCGGGCACGGTGATAACGCCGGCATACGTCACGCCCGACGGCATAGCGTATGTGCCGCAGTCGGAGCTTGACAGGGCGATAGAAGCGTATAAGCAGCGCACAGGCCAGCGCAGCGCGGATGAGGTATACAGTGACTACAGGCGCACATATTCGCCGCATATAGCCGAAGCGTTAAGGCAGTTAAACAATTTCAAATACGACGCGGGGAGCGATCCCGTATATCAGGCATACGCCGAGCAGTACGGCATAAACGGCGAGAGCGCGAGACGCGCGGCGTTAAACGCGCAAAACGCGAGCGCGACCAACAACAGCGCCGCGGCTGCGGAGGCGAACGCGGCGTACAACTCGTACATGTCCCGGCTTGACGCGGTAATACCGGAGCTGGCGCAAATGGCGTATGACAGGACGCGCAACAGACTGTTTGACACAATAGATGTATCAAACGACGACTATGCAAAGGCGCTTGAGGCGTATAAGAACGCGAACGAACAGGCGCGCTATGACAGACAGTACCATGATAACCGCATGGACACCATTTGGAACCAAAATATGCAGGAGTGGGAGCGCGGCGAACAGGCGGCGAAAAACGCGCTCGAACGCGAGGGCATGGAAATAGCCAACGAGGGCGCAAGGCTTGACAATACGGGCAGGGAACTGTCGAACGCGGCGCAGGAGGAGGCGAACCGTCAGGCGGCAATCGAGAACATAGTAAACCGCGGCTACCGGTTTGGCGGCTACGGCATAGACCCGGATACGCAAAGGTATCTTTCGGAGCTTATGGGCTGGCGCTGGGACGGCAGGCAGTACACCGACCGCGACGGCAATCCCGTAAAAGCGCCGTGGTACAGCGAGGGCGAGTACAACCGCGCGATGGGGCAAATAGATAACGAGCTCGCGCTAAAGCAGTTTGTAGACCAATTGCGGGCGAACTATAACGCGAAGCTCGGCGTATTTTAACAAATAATAAATAATAATGCAGAATGCAGAAATAACAAAGTGGAGGTTAAAGCTATGGAATAGGCTACAATACGGACAAAGCACGGCACGGCTTATGAGGACGATATAAAGCGGAATTGGGCGGCACAGTACGCGCGGCGCGAGATAGAGACGCGCACGTCAAATATCGAATCGGAAATAACGGCGGCAAAGGACGAGGCGCGGACGCATACCGACCAAAAGGCGACGGAAGCTAAGGAGTATACCGATAAGGTAGCGAACGCGGCAAGAGGCGCGGCACAGACGTATACGGACGATAAGTTTAACGAATACATCGTGTCCGACAACGCGCGCGGCGGCGTGCGCGTGCAGCGCAACAGCGGCATACAGGTGGGCGAGGACGGCTCTATATGGATTGCCGCCAAGTCCGGCGGCGGACTTGCGAAGGACGGCGCGGGGCAGTGGTACATCCAAAACGGCGCAATCACAGCGGATAGGCTCGCCGACGGCGCGGTTACAGCGGCAAAGCTCGCGAGCGACGTAAGCTCTAAGTTCGACGACAAAGCCGACCAACAAAACGGCAACGGCGGCTTTGCGGGCGGAGATGGCGCTAACGCGGGACGTGACGGCGCGGCAATAGGTCAAGGCTCATACGCATACAGAGGCGGAGCTGTAGGATACGGAACCGCTACAGGCAACGGATTTGCGGGCGGCTACAACGCAAAGACGCAATCGGACGGCATGAGCATAGACGCAATCCAGCTCGGCACAGGCACGAACACGAAGGAAAGGACATTACAAGTGTACGATTACACGCTCATGGACGCTAAAGGGATGATACCAACCGAACGACTCCCCCTCTACAGCACAGAGCCACAGCGGATAGGCACATGGATAGACGGCAGGCCGATATTGCGCGTGGTGATAAGCAGAAATCTTGACGCCGCAACGGTTCAAAGCGGCTCGTATCAGCTGGATACCACCGACCTCGGCGTAGAATATCCGGACGGAATAACGATAATAACAAACGCATATCTCAGGACGTACAACCCGAGCTCCCATACATTCGAGGACTCGTTAAAAGCGGAGATAGGCGAACTGCTGAATGTTACCATAAGCACAAAGAAGAATTATACTCTGCTTACGGGCGTCATTGAGTTTGTGACGTACCCTGAAAATATTGTATAACAGGGAGGTGTAAAAATATGGACAGCGCTATAATAGTGGGAATACTGTCCCTTATCGGGACGATAATCGGCTGCGTAATGACGAGCAACAAGGCGGTGTATCGCATAGAGCAGCTTGAAAAGAAGGTAGAGAAGCATAACAGCGTGGTGGAGCGTATGGCTATAGTGGAGAATACCATAAAGTCACATCAGCACCAGCTTGACGAATTGAAGGAGGAAATGGAAAGATGAAAATAAACTGGGCAAAGAAATTATCGAGCCGCAAGTTCTGGACGGCGCTCGCGGCGCTTATCGGGGCGGTATTGGCAGTGTTTAAGCTGCCTACAGAGACTGTGACGCAGGTGACGGCGATAGTATCGGCGGCGGGCGTGCTCGCGGCGTATATCCTGTGCGAGGGGTATGTTGACGCAAAGGCGGCGGGCGCCGCGGCAGCAAAGGAAGGCGGAACGGATAATGAAGATAATAGAGACTGACTGGAAATGGAAAAGCGGCCTGTCGCCGAGACCGGCAACGCGGTATATCGTGCTGCACCACGCGGCGGCGTCGGTATGCACGGCGGCGCAGATCGACTCATGGCACAAGGGCAACGGCTGGAGCGGTATCGGCTACCACTATTTTGTTCGTAAGGACGGCAGCGTATGGCGCGGACGGCCGGAACAGGCTATGGGCGCGCACGCGTCGGGGCATAACGGCGACACGATAGGCATATGCGCGGAGGGCAATTTCATGACCGAGACAATGCCGCAGAGGCAGAGGGAGGCCATAACGGAGCTCATATCCGACATTCTGACGCGGTATCCGTCTTTAAAGATAAAGGGGCATAAGGACATGGGCGCGACGGGCTGCCCCGGCACGAATTACCCGTTGGCATATTTCCAGAACTACGACTATAAAGGAGGAATGACAATGACACAGTACGAGGAATTAAAAACGGCAATAGCGGAGCTTGTGAAAAAGAACGCCGCGCAGGATGATATAATAAACAAAGTCGGCGCGGAGCTTGCGGCGCGGACCGAGGCGATAAACGCGCTGGGCGCGGATGTAGCGGCGCTTGCCGTACGCGCGGACACGGTAAACGACACGGAGCCGGATTACCGACCGACCGTGCAGAAGCTTGTAGACAGCGGCCTGTTAAAGGGCGACGAGAGCGGTAATCTGCGTTTGTCGGAGGATATGCTGAGAATGCTCACGATTCTCGACCGCGCCGGCGTATTTGCCTGACGCTGACGTAAACCGAAAAAGCGGTTTTCGGCAACACTGTATAAAACGGTAGAGTAATTATTATTGTATCCCACACAAACAAAGACTAATACAGCAGATAAGGCGCGGCAAGAATTTGCCGCGTTTTTTTAGTACGGAATTTTTGGCGCGGCGCGAGATATATTTTTTAAAATGTGATAAACTATTCCCGAAGGGAGTTGATTTATTTATGAAAAAAATCACAAGCGAAACGCTCAAACGGTTTGAAACACACCTTTATGAGGAGGAAAAAAGCGCCGGTACCGTAGAGCTGTACATGAGAAATCTGCGCTTTTTTACGGACTGGCTCGACGGCAGAGAGATTGATAAATCCGTCGTTCTCGACTATAAAAAGGCGCTTTGCGCAAAGTACGCGCCCGCGAGCGTGAACGCCGCGCTGTCCGCGCTGAACGCGTTCTTTGGCTTTTTAAACCGGCACGAGTTAAAGGTCAGAACCCTGAAAATTCAGCGGCGGATATTTACCGACAGGG
This sequence comes from uncultured Clostridia bacterium, assembly GCA_947628515.1. Taxonomy (GTDB): domain Bacteria; phylum Bacillota; class Clostridia; order UBA1381; family UBA1381; genus Ornithomonoglobus. Next base: position 3,944 of record CANRAG010000139.1, read on the forward strand.
ACAGGGAGTTGTCAAAATCCGAATACCAAAAGCTGCTTGCCGCCGCGAAGCGGAAAGGGGACGAAAGACTGTATTATCTCATACAGACCGTCGCCGCCACAGGCATAAGAATATCGGAGCTTTGCTATATTGACGCGGAGGCCGTTCGGGCGGGACATGCCACCATTCGCTGTAAGGGGAAAACGCGAGTGGTGCTTTTGCCGAAACAGCTTTGCAGACTGCTTAAAGACTATATGAAAAGTCGGGGGATTAAGAAGGGCAGCGTATTCCGTACAAGGAGCGGCAGACCGTTGGACAGGAGCAATGTTTGGCATATGCTAAAGAGCCTCTCTAAAAGCGCGGGAGTGGCGGAACGCAAGGTGTTTCCGCATAATTTACGGCATCTTTTTGCCCGAACCTTTTACACAATTCAAAAGGACATCGTGCGGCTTGCCGATATTTTGGGGCACTCAAGCATTAACACGACAAGGATATACACCATGGAAAGCGGTGATGTGCATAGGAAGCAAATAGAAGCGCTGCGGCTGACGGTGTTCTGAGAAATAAAAAAACACTACATAATTGATATTATGTGGTATGTTAGCTACAGTACCGCATGATTATCTGACGGCGTGGGAACGGATAACTTATAAAATAACAAATAAAAAACACGGCAAACAGGCCGGACGAAAAAATTTCTTTCGCTGCCGGTCGGCTTGTCGCGCGATGATTTAAAAAATCCCCAAAAGTTATGCAAAATTAGCCCAAAAAATTGTTGACAAATACATATATCGGGTGATATAATATATTTGCAATATTATATATCATATTTTTTACCAATCGAAACACAACATAATATCAATTATGTTGTGTTTTGTATGATATGCCGCCCTTGGCGGAGCTTTTTAATGTTCACTCTGTCAAGGGCGGGAATGTGCCGTCCGGAGCGTTAACACCGGACGTAAGGGCGGCGGGCTGTTTCAATCTGTTTTCTCTCGGTTGCGGCCTTTTGCCCATGCGCCAAAACGGCGCAAATCAATCCCAAAATATGTCCGCTCCGCCGTATAAATCCCATGCGGCGGTACGGCGGACATGCAAATCGAAGCATTTGCGTTACCGCCGCAAGCCCTATACGGCGGTATATGGCGCGCGTTAATATCGCCGCGCATCTGTGTAGGTTCTCCTGCGCGGCGTTTATTAAAATATAAAATTCTTTAAGGAGGAATTAACAATGAATTTTAAAAAATTCATAGGTGGTATTTCGGCTCTTGCCATAGCCGCGACCGCTTTCGCAAGCATGGCTGTGACGGCAAGCGCGGATTATAGCGATGAGGCTGGATTAAAGACATGGGATTTTAGTGATTACAGTGCAGAAAATGCTAACTACAATGTATTTGAAGTAGTAGGTGGTACTGAACAACAATATGCATCAATAACCACAGCAGGTATTAGCTTTAATAGATCAACTCCATCTAATGCCACGCCGTCAACATATGGATATGTTACTTTTACCGCTTCTGAAAACGGTTACTTGACGGTAACATTTGTGGCTACCGAGGGTTCTTCAAACAGAAACGGAGATGGTTATATCTATGCTGATGCTAACGGAAGCGATCTATTAAAAGCAACCGGTACATTAGCTGGTAAAACAGCTGATAGCCCGGCAACTCCTGTAGATGTTACAATAAATGTAACATCAGGTACTAAATACTATTTGTTTGGTAGATGTCATGCTAGTCAACCGTGTTCCGTAGGAATAACAAAAGTCACTCTTAAACCATTTAACACGGACTTCTCTAAACCTACCGAATTGGAATTTCTGAATCCGGATTTGTTTGAAGCTGTAAACGGTGCTAAAATAACTGAATCCAGCATCTACACAAGAATTAACTATGATACTTTTTCACCAGCAACATCGCAAGCAGCTAAATTCACAGCGCCCGGGAACGGCAAGATTGACATCACATTTAATAATGGATATTCCAATGCAGATTCCAAAAGATACTTGTTCTGCTATGTGTATAGTTCGGATGGGACAGAATTAGCAAAATCCAGCAACTCAATTCCCAATGGTGAGGAAAGCAGTCTCAGCTATGATGTAACCGAAGGCACAGTATATTACTTGACTATGCAATCACAAAGCAAGGATCCATGTGACGGCAACATTACAAAAATACTTTTCACTCCGGATGAGGAGGAACCTCAAGTAGATCCTCCCACAGTCACTGCCACACAGGATGGCGAGGATTATACCTCGGAAACAGGCGATGATAAAAAGGATTCCGCGTCGGTATGGAAGCTTGTGGTAACGGCGGGCACGAACGCGATCGAATCGATCGGAGCTAAGGTAAACGACACAGAGGGCGATAAGTCCGTTTCGACAAACCTCGCAACAGGTTCAACAGCCACTATCGGTCTTGTGATCAATAAAGAGGCTGATTTTGTCAAGACGATTGACGCTGTCATCGATGGTCAAGATTATAACGCATACACCGCCGAATGATCAAACGAGGAGGAAATAAAGTTATGAAAAGATATGAGGATCCTATAATAAATGTTTCTTTGTTTGATGTGGAGAACATTGTAACAAGCTCGGGCGCAGAGCCTGCGTCGACAGCGGT
>CANRAG010000140.1 GCA_947628515.1 uncultured Clostridia bacterium
CTCTGCTGGCAAACTTTGGATCGGTTATTTTTTATTGCGCCAAAGGCGCGAACGCTATAATTATTACAGCGATAACAAGCAGCATTACAGCCGCTTTAATAGCCCATTTTTTCATAGGCATCGCCCTCCTTAGTATGGCTGAAACAATGTTGTTCCGCAATTAAGAAGAAGCGACTAACCGTCCTTACGTTTTTATCTCTGCCTTTTACATGGATATTCTTTATCAATACCCGTGAGTTTCCCCGCGCGGGGATATGTACATTGCCCGCACTCGCGGTTTGATCCGCTTCACATATTTTATCATGTTTTTTGTCGAGTTTCAATATGTTATGATGAAAATATCAAAAAATTTCAAAGAAATTTGAAAATGTCATTGAATGTCACGTTATACATGTGATATAGTGTATAATGCGAACAACGATAAAATTGAATATCGCAAGCAGTCAGATATTATTCCGGCTGCTTTTTTGTTTGCGAATTTAAGCTGTAGCGCGAAAGGAGGGTAGAAATGGATAAAGAGAATATTAAGCACGATGAGCTTGAGGGCGAAAACATCTCTGAGAGCGGCGCACCCGACACGGACGGCAAGCCCGATACGGACGGCGGGAACCGCGCGTTTACGCAAGCCGACATTGACGCGGCGGTCAAGGCGGCAATCGAGAAGAACAACAAGAGCGTTGAGGCGCGCATAGACGCCGCAAGAAAAGAAGCCGAACGGCTTGCACGTATGGACGAACAGGAGCGGCAGGACGAGGAGCGGCGGATCGAGTTGGAAAATTTCAAAAAAGAAAAAGCCGACTTCGAGGCGGAAAAGCTCAAGATATTTGCCGAGCGCAAGCTCCAGGCGGCGGGTTTGCCCGTGGCGCTCGCCGCGACCGTGGCGGCGGGAGACAGGGAGACGACACAGGCGAATATCACCGCGCTTGCGGAGACGTTTAACAACGCTGTTGCGGGCGGCGTCAAAGCTAAGCTCGCGGGAAAGGCGCCGCGAGGCGGAGCCGGCGAGACGACGGAGTCCGACCGCGACAAGATGAAAGCCGATATAGAAAAGGCTATGAAGCGCGGGTTTTAACGGAGAGTTTAAAAAGTAACACGAAAGGAGAATTTTACAATGGCAGTTAACACACTTGAATTTATCGCACTTGCGATGACGGCGCTCGACCAACAGATAGTGGCGGAGTCTACAACAGGTTGGATGGAGAGCAACGCGGGTCAGGTCCTGTATAACGGCGGCAAGGAGATAAAAATCCCCACGCTCGATATGGACGGGCTCGCGGACTATGACAGAGATAACGGCTTTACGCGCGGCGGCGTTAAGCTCGGTTATCAGACAAAGACCATGGGACAGGACAGAGGCAGAACGTTCATGCTCGACGCTATGGACGTAAACGAGACAAATTTCGTCGCGAATGCGTCAGCTGTTATGTCCGAGTTCCAGAGGCAGTACGTTATTCCCGAGATAGATGCGTACAGATATTCAAAAATCTATGCGCTCGCAAACGCAAAAAGCCGCGTGAAAGAGGGAAACACGCTCACGGCAAAGACGGTATTTACCGCGCTTAAAGAGGATATAGGCGCGATACAGGACGTGGCGGGCGACGTTCCGCTTATAGTTTCCCTGCCGTGGCCCATTATGACAATGCTTGAAAACAGCTCGGAAATCGTGAAGCAGCTCGCGGTAGCGGACTTCACGCAGGGAAGCATAAAGACGCAGGTGCGCAAGCTCGACAATGCCGTTCTGCGTCCCGTTCCCTCGGTGAGAATGAAAACGGAATACACGTTCTTCAAGGGCGCGGAGGACAGTCCCGGAGAGCCGGACGCGACCGACAAGAAAGCCGGCGGGTTCGCGGCAAAATCCACGGCAAAAGACATCAACTGGATAATCACGCCCGCAAACGTGCCGATCGCAATCTCTAAAACCGACAAGCTCCGGGTATTCGACCCGAACGTCAATCAGTCACATGACGGTTGGAAGATTGACTATAGGAAGTACCATGAGCTGTGGATAAAGGATAATCAGCTTCCGGCTGTTATCGTGAATACGCAGTAATGGCGGCGCTCGAAAACGTAAAGGCGCTTTTGGGTATCACAGACGCCGGCCGCGACGGGCTTTTGTCGCTTATCATTGCCGAAACCGAGGAATATATCCGAGACTACTGTCACACCGAGGAGATCCCCCAAAAGCTTAAAGGAACCGTGCCGTTTATGGCCGCGGACCTTTACCGCGCAAAAGGTTACGGCGCGGCGGAGCTGCCCTCGGACGTCAAGAGCATATCGGAGGGGCAGCGTTCCGTGTCGTATGAGACGAAACGCCCCGCCGATGTGTTTTCGGCATATAACGCGCGGCTTAAAAAGCACCGCAAGGGGAGAGTGCCAAGTGACATAAGAGACACGACCGAGGACTGACACGGAAGATAAGCGGCGCGGAAGATAAGCGGCGAATATCACAAAGACCGGAGGGATGATATGAACGATCCGTTTGAAAGGTTTTACAATACGCGCGTAACCATAGTTAAAATCGAGGAAAAGGGCGTGTATGAGAAAACATACACCGAAACCGAGCTTGCGCGTATAGAGGCGGATATACAGCCTTACAGCGGTAATCTTGCCGAAGAACAATACGGCTTTAAAGAGGAATGCGAGCTGCGTATGTTCGCCGCCGATAACGACGCTATTGCCGTCGGAAACCATATAAGGCATGACGGCAGGCTGTACAGGATCGTATATAAGCCGTGGAGCGGCGGACTGTTCGGCACAGAGGCGCTGTTAAAGGAGGTAGCGGACCATGCAGGACGATATTAACAAAGATATTAACAAAGAGGCGGAAAGCATTCTTGCGAAGCTGCCGTACACGTCCGTATTCTACAGACCGGAGCAGTGGAACAGGCTGCCGGTCATAAGCTTCTATGACATCCACACAAGCGGCACATTCGATACCGATAACGCCGAGGACATATACAAGGGGCTGCTGGTTGTGGACGTATGGACCGATAACCCTGCCGACGGCGCAAAGATTGCCGACGAGGTCACGGACGCATTTGACGCCGCCGGTTGGTGGCGGGAACTTAATAGGTTTGTCGATAAGACGAACGGAGTTATACACCGTACTTTGAGGTTCGGGAAAGAATTTTTAAACAGAAAGGATGATTAATCATGAAGGATAAGCCGAGAGTTACTATAGGTGTGGATAAATACACATTTTTCAAGGTAGTTACCGACACGGCGGAGGAAACAACATATGACACGGCGTATCAGCTGCCCGGAACGGTGCAGGTATCACCGACCGACGCCGGCGGCTCAGACACGTTCGACGCGGATAACGGCGCGTATGACGTTGAGACATATATAGAAAACATGGGGCATGAGCTGACAAACGCCGACATTCCGCCCGCTGTGGATATGATGTGGCGCGGTACAGAGGTCAAGGACGGCGTCGCGGAGGTTGGCGATATAGGCGCTCCGCCGGATTTTGCGGTTGCGTGGAGAATTACAAAAATGGGCGGCAAGCACCGTTATGTCCGTTACTACAAGGGTAAGTATTCGTTTGCGTCGAACGTCGGCGGCAAGACGAAGCCGTCCTCGGGCGCGTCGGAGAAGCAGACGGCAACGGCGACATTTACCGCCGTTAAGAGGGACTCGGACGGAAAATACTACGCGTACATCGACGAGGAGGATATTCCGGAAGGCGTTGAGCTTGCCGATTTTGAAACAAATTGGTTTTCAAATCCGAACTACTACCCGAAAACCGTTTAATCGGGAGGTATCACGATGAGAATAAAGAAACCTTTTCCGGTTATAGGCGTATCGGATTATACGATATTCCCGATTACGGAGGCGGACGACGGGACTATCACATATACATCCGCCGTTAAGCTGCCCGGAACGGTACAGGTATCACCGACCGACGCCGGCGGCTCGGACACGTTCGACGCGGATAACGACGCGTATGATGTTGAGGCATACATCGAAAACATAGGGCATGAGCTTACAAACGCCGACATTCCCGCGGAGACGGAGGCTATGCTGCGCGGCATTACAAGAACTAACGGAGTAATAGACATAGACGAGGCGTCGCTTCTGGCGCCGCGTCTTTTCGGCGTCAGCTGGAAGCTGCTCAAGTCCGATAAGAATTACCGCTATGTTCAATATTACAAGGGTAAGTATTCGTTCGCGTCAAACGTCGGCGGCAAGACAAAGCCGTCCTCGGGCGCGTCGGAGAAGCAGACGGCAACGGCGACATTTATAGCCGAAAAGCGCGACAGCGACGGCGGATATTACCGATTTGCCGACACGGACGGACTTACTGCCGCCGAGATCGCAAAGCTTGACGAAAGTTTCCTCGGCGCGGCGTTTCCCGTGGGGTTCGAGTCCGTCACGCCGTCCGCCGGTATCAATGCCGATATGGGCGTTTACTCGTGGACGAACAAAAACCAGACGCTTACCGCGAACTTGACCGGCGCCGGTATTGTGACCGTAAGCTTTGATATGCAATGCCTGAAGCTCGTGACGCGGACAACGGAATTTCAGTTAACAGCCGCGAGCGGCGGAAACATCGTACAATTCCGCTCATGCTTCTATCAATCGGACGGAGATTATTATCTCGTAAAGATAGGCGACACGGAAATAACGACAACCGCGGCGGAAGTCAATAAAGCAATCGTAACCGGTACGGACGGGACCGCGCCGTACACGCATTTTACGGTTATCGCAGATACTGTAAAGGGCGACGTCACAGTTAAAGTGTCAAACGACGTAAACGGCAGTGTTTCCGAATGGAAGGGCACATACACTCCCGCGGCGGTCGCAAAGCTTACCGTGACGTCAAACCATGAGACGCGGTGCATACGCGTAAAGCGGCTCAGATGTTCGACAAGGGACGCGGTGGAAGCGGCGAGGATCGCGGCGCCGGCAAGCGTAAGGCAGCGCGAGACCGACGAGGCTACAGATAAGGCAACAAAGCCCTTACAGGTCATCGCGCGCGGCGTGGCGGAGGTAGGAGCAACGCCGAAAGTCACCTACGAGGCGGTGAAAGCTGCCGACGCAACGGTGAAAGTCGCCAATGCAGAAAATGACGCGGCGGCGGAAGTCGCCGAAACGGGGAAGGCTGCCGGGAAAAAGGCGGGCAAGTCGGAAAAATAACGTAAAAGAAAGGAATTAATTATGCAGAACACGATAAGCTTTGAGCTGAACAACAAAAAATACGTTTCAAAGCCGTTTGATTTTGAAGCGTTTTGCCTTGTGAACGAAGAACATATAAATTCTCCGGACGGGAAGAACGCGAGCATTTACCGCGTTTGCGCTCCGGCGGTCGATTATATGTTCGAGGGCACGGAGGCTACACAGGACATAATAGACAGCCTCGCGCCCGCGCAAAGGGCAAAGCTGGCCATTGGGGTATGGGAAATGTATGCTGCTGAAATAAAAAACGTGTAAGGCCGCGCGAGGGCGGCATTGTAAACGACGAGCAGGGGAATTTCAGAGATCTATACGCGATATTATTCAAACGCCGAGGAATTATGCCGGACGTTTTAGCCCGGCAAAGCCCCCGGCTTTTGTTTTCCATGCTCGACAACATCCGCGACGAGCAGGAGACGCCGGACGTATCAACAATGACGGAGTATGAAAAAATGTTTTACGGGTTTTAGAATCGAGGTGTTTATAATTGGCGGATAAAACAATTTCGGTTGAAATTACAGGCGACGCATCCGGACTGGTATCGGCCGCAGAACGCGCAAAGGGCGCGCTTTCCGGAATTTCGGGAGTGCAAACAGGCACAGGAATTGCAGCGCAGAAAAATGTTGAGATTGTAAAACAGACCGAAAGAGAGATTAAAAATCTTGAAAGCGGACTGAAACGACAGAAGGATACCACACTGCAATATACAAAATCATTGCGTGAGAGCGCCGCGACATTTAAGGAAAAGAAAACGGCAGTGCAAGAGGCGGCAATCGCCTATAAATCAAATTCCGCATCCATAAAAGAAAATGACGAGTATTTACGGTATCAGCTAAAGCTTCTTGATGGTACAGTATCAACAAATAAAGAACATATTGCATCGCTCCAATCGTCAAATAAATATCTTAAACGAAACAGCGATGAGTATAAAACCAACCGCTCATAGATAAAATCCTTGCAAGCTGAAAATAAAAGGCTTGCAGATGACCGCAAAGCACTGTCAATATCAATACTTGACAACGAAAAAGCTTTGAAATCAGAAACCGATAAATATAAAACCGCTCAGATTGAAGTAAAAAAGGCAGCAGCCGAATATAAAGGCATAAAATCAAATTTGAAACAGTCCCAAAAGGCGGAAACGGAATATGCAGAGTCTATAGCGAAAACAAACAAACAATTATCTGAGCGTAAGGCTGCTGCGGCAGACGCGGCAAAGAGCATAGAGAGCGCGAAAAACAGTGCAGAGGCATCAATTAAGAACACGTCGTTGAAAGAGACGGGCGCAAGGTGGCGCGAGACGGGCGAGGCCATAGACAAAGTAACAAAGCCCTTGCAGGTCGTCGCGGTCGGCACAGCGG
>CANRAG010000141.1 GCA_947628515.1 uncultured Clostridia bacterium
GCGTTATCCTATCGCCGTACGCGAACCTTGACGCAAGACAGGCAAATGACGGCTTGTCCCAGGTGTCAAGTCCCAGCCGCTCTGACAGGACGCGTATTTCATCCTTTGTAAGCCGCGCACGGCGCAGCGGACTTTTAATTCCCAGCTCCGCCACAGCCGCAAGTCCCGGACGGTAGTCGCCGTCATCGTCCACATTAGAGCCTTCGGCAACATTTTTTATCCCAAGCGATTTCGCTTTCTCCGTAAGCCTTGTAAACATTGCCTTCTTGCAGATATAGCAGCGGTTTTCGGGGTTTTCGGAAAACCCCTCTATCGCGAGCGGATTTTCTTTTAATACTATATGCCGTATCCCCTCGCGCTCGCAAAAGCTTTCCGCCTCCGCGCTCTCCCGTTTCGGGAAAAGGCATGAGTCCACAGTTATAGCCACCGCTCCGTCACCCAGCGCGTCATGCGCTGCCTTTAACAAAAATGTCGAATCCACCCCGCCCGAAAACGCAATAGCCACCGAGCCGAGCGATTTTAAATATTCGCTAAGAATTTCAAATTTTTTATCCAATTTCATCACCGAAACCATTATACCATAAAGAAACAGAAAAGGGAATAGGTAAAGCGAAATTTATTACGTCACAATTATTTACGGCACGGCGTGAAACGCGCTTTGCGCGGCGTAAACAGCTATGGACAAATGGATTTTTTGTGATATAATTATTTAGGAAAAAAATGAAAGGGGTAATCTTATGGACATTAACTATCTGCTCATGCTTCAGAATTTCCGAGAGGCGACCGGCGGGGTTCTCGACACATTTTTCGAGCTTATAACCAAGCTCGGCGAAACATCCGTTATTGTGTTCTTCATAGGAATAATCTATTGGGGCTATGACAAGAAAAAAGGCATATTCCTTATGCTCACGCTGTACACCAACAGGATAATAAACGGATTTATAAAAATAACGGCATGCGCGTACCGACCGTGGATACGCGACGCGCGAATAACGCCCGTGCCGGAGGCACAGGCGGACGCTACGGGCTACTCATTTCCGAGCGGACACACCGCAAACGCGGTTAGCGTATGGGGCGGTGTTGCGCTAAACACAAAGGACGGCTTAAAATGCCCGAAATGGCTAAGTATAGCGTTTGTAATACTGATACTTCTCATAGGCTTTTCAAGGAATTATCTCGGCGTTCACACACCGCAGGATGTGGTTGTAGCGCTTATTATAGGCGCTGTTGTTCTGCTGCTTACGGCTAAACTCATGCAGATCGCGGACGAGCGTCCGAATATGGATATATGGATAATGCTCGGCGGCGTGGCGCTGTGCGGTCTGCTCATTCTGTACGCGGCTTTGAAATCATACCCTGTCGATTACGCTGAGGACGGCTCGGTTATAGTTGAAGGCTCTAAAATGGCTGTAGATTCGTTTAAGAACGCAGGTATGGGAATAGGCTTCTTTGTCGGCTGGTTCGTTGAACGGAGGTTTATAAAATTCTCAACCGACAGGAACAGAACCGACAATATCATAAGGCTTGTGTTCTGCGTGTTTACATACACTCTGCTTGACAGTGCTTCCGCAACCGCGGCGAGCGCCATGGTAAACGCGGGCTTGAGCGCAGGACTGGCTAAGGCAGTTATGCAGTTTATATGCGTGTTCTACTTCGTAGCGGGAGCGCCCGCAATTGCGGAGCTGATTTTGAAATTTGTGCCGAAAAAGAACAAATAATAAAAAAATCAAGTAATGCAAAAACGGCAAGGGGGTCGGCAGTTAAGCCCCTTGCCGTTTTGTATGCCATGCTCACGCAAATGTCTTTTTTATAATTATATCCACATTCTTGCCGATAACTCCGACAATGACATCGTCGGCGAGGTTGGCGATTATGGACTTTTCCAGTTCGTCCCATACCTCGGTCTGCTTGTCTTCTCCCGCGTACTGACGGTAGCTGTTAAGCGACCATACGTTTGACCACATATCATTGTGGAGATTGGGCATGCTAACGCCCATATCGTAGAAATTATAATAATCCGAGCCGCCGGTGATTTTCATTGTCTCCGTATAGCCGTCAAGCATTCGTTCCGCAACGAGTCTGATTTTGTTTATAATTCCCTTAGATGCGGCGTTTGCGCCGGATTTTGAAAGGGACATAATATCCTCCTTATCGTACATTGACAGCCTCTCAGCTTTTATGGACGCGTGAAGCTCAAAATCGCCGCCTTTATTTTCAATCCAGAACTTGCCGCTGCCCACCTCCAGCAGCTCCGGCAACATTCCCACAAGCTCCTCCGCAAGAAGCCTTAGCTGCAGAGCCTGCTTTTTCGGGAGCCTGTTGTATTCAGCCGACTTTTCAACCTCGTTAAATATCGCGGCGAATGTCGCCTTGTCGTTTGAAATCGAGCAAACATCGGTTTTCATATTAATTCCTTCTTTCTGTGTTTTTATGAGCTTAAAGCCATTGTAAGCTTTAAAATATTTTTATTGTTTTCATATTTATAATCCATGCTCTCCGTCATTTTCTTTACAATGAAAATGCCCAGACCGCCGATTTGCCGCTCCTCTGCCGACAGAGTTATATCCGGCTCCTCGGTATCTGACGGGTTATACGGATTTCCGTCGTCGGTGAAAACGAGATTGAGCCTGCCGTTTTCGATTGAATACGAAATTTCCGCAATCCGCGCATGACTGTAGTTTATTATGTTGGACGCTATTTCGTCAATCGCTATGCTGACCTTGCTCGAAACCTTCGGCAGCACGTCGAGTTTGGATGTAAGCTGCGCCGCGAAATCGCTCACGGCAGTACCGGCGTCATGCCCGGGGATGAACGTTATTTTGTCGTCACCCTTAACGAAGTTAAGACTGAAGCTTACCATTGTAATATCGTCAAACTGCGCCGCGCCGTCCGCAAACCGGTCTATATCGTCCTTTACGGCGTCGCATAAGCTCTTGTCATCCTTATCATCAATCGAGTTTAACAGATTTACGAGTCTGTCCTCGCCGTAGAGCTGATTATGCGTGTCCGTGGTCTCCGTTACGCCGTCGGTATACAGATAAATCCTATCTCCGGGTGAGAGCTGTATATCGGTCCGTCTGTATTTCAGTCCTTCCATTCCCGCGAGCACGAATCCCGCGCGTTGTTTAACGTATTCGAACCTTCCGCCCGCGTGTTTTATAACCGGCGGGTTATGCCCCGCGTTTGCCACGCTCATCATTCCGGTTTTTAAGTCCACTATGGCCATCCATGCGGTTACAAACATTCCGGCATCATTGTTTTCACAAAGCTTCGCGTTCGCCCGCGTGAATATCTCGTCAACGGCAAGCCCGCTTTCGGCGAGGTCCTTTATTACGGTTTTCGCCTTCATCATAAACATCGCCGCGGGTATGCCCTTACCGGATACGTCGGCGATAAGAAACGCTATTGTAGTGTTGTCGAGCATATAGAAGTCGTAGAAATCGCCTCCAACCTCCTTAGCGGTGTCCATTCGCGCGTAAATATCAAACTCACGGCGGTTGGGGTAGGGGGGGAATACCGACGGAAGCGCGGAATATTGAATTTGCTTTGCAAATTCCAGTTCCGCGTCAATTCTCGCCTCGGCCTCGGAAATATAGCGTTTGAGCGTGCTGACGGTTGAGTTAATATCATCAGAAAGCGACGCGAATTCCTCGTTGGCGCGCACGTCAACGGTAACATCAAGATTGCCGTTTGTGATTTTGGAAAGCGCGCGGTTTATCCGCATGAGATTATCTATTATAAGTCTCTTTATGAGGAAGTATACGAGCACAAAAAGCGCCGCGAATATCAAAATTTCCATAAATGAGCTCAGATATACCGAAACGTCGCGCATGAACAGCGACTCCGTTTTCGGAATTGCTCCGACTATATAATAGCCCTCCACAAATTCATACTCACAAAAATACGGTGTGCCTCTAAGCTCTATGTCGAATATCGTTTTCTCCGGATTACTGCCGGTGTCAATCCATATTCCGAGATTGCTAAGGTTCTGTCCGGTGTATTCCGTTCCCTCGCTGACAATATTCCATTCATCATCGCATATAACTATAAATCCGGTTTCGCCTATATGCCGGTTCCTTGCGATTTTTCCCACTGTGTCGGCAATATCCGCCCTGAATTCGTCCGCGTCATATCCCACTTGTAAAAACCCGCCCTCAGGAAGCGTAACGCCGCCGTACTTGCGCGAGTTATCACTATTGTATGCCTGAGGCCGGTATTTCTGCACAAACGACTCATTGCCGCCGTCAAGCAGCTGTAAAAACTCCCTCGACTGCTCGCCGCTTGCCATATCAAATCCGATATATTCGGATTTATTGCTGTTTTTAATTATGCCGTCCGTGCCGACAATATGGATTTCCGCTACCTTGTATCCGATAGCGAGCGATTGCAAAAATGCTTCGCTCTTATCGTCGGATTTCAGATATTCGGATCTGATACGGTTCGTTTTATCCAACAGGTTTTCGTCGGACATATCGAGAATATCCTGATTGACGTCGTCAATGCTCGTTCTTATAACCGATTCCGTTTCGGTGTTGGACATTTTGCTTTGCAGGATATAGGTATATGTGCTCGTCAGCGCGTACGCGATAACTATGCAGACAAAAAGCCACATCTGGAATGTTTTTGAAATATGCTTTCCCCCAGCGGCAACGCCGCTTCTGCCTTTGCTAAGCAGGGATATTATGAATACAGCCGCGCCTACGGAGAAGCCGTTGCAAAGCATCATTGGCAGCGAGCATATCTTAACAAAATTGAACGCCGTGCTCGGATCGTTCGCGTTGGTGAAGAAAATCATCAGCATATGAATGACTTCGCACAACATCCCTATACCCAGACCGTATACCCAGCCGGGCTTTTTATCGTCAAACATGAATTTTCTGAGTCCCGCCGCGATAAAGCCCGCGAGCGCGGTGGAAACAGAGCAGGCGACCTGAGTATACGTTCCGGTAATTCCGAAAAATGCGGAGATATACCGATAGAGCCCGCCTATAACGCCCGCTATTATTCCGGCGGGCGCGCCGAAGATAAGTCCGGCACAAATCGGCGCCGCGTCACGCACGTTCATTATCGTGCCGTCGCCTATATCCACTCCCGCTGTTCGCATGCTGGCAAACGCCGCCATAATACCGAAAAGGATACCTATTATCCACTGCTTACTCTTATACGAAATCTTGCCGAAGGGTGTTTTTTTGTCGGCGATATATACAAACACCGTTAAAGCCGCGTTATACAGCGCTGTCAGTATAAGCGTAAAAATCATACTTTGCCTTCCTTTTAATTACTCTATTGTCAGTATATCGACAAAGCCTGTAATATCGAACACTTCCATTATGGTTTCGTTCGCGCCTGTAACCTTCATCTTACCCTTTGTGTTCATAATCTTCTGAGCCTTAAGAAGCACACGCAGTCCCGCCGACGAAATGTACTCAAGCTCCTTGAAATCGAAGCACAGCTCCTTAGCGTCGTCGAGCGCCCGCTCCAGTGCCGTCTCCAGTTCCGGCGCGGTAACGGTGTCAAGTCTGCCCGACAGCGCGAGCGTTACATTTCCGTTTTCGTTGGTTTGTTTGATTGTCATAACAAATTTCTCCTTTACATCTTTATGTTATATTTCCTTAAATTCCAATGCGTTTGGATAATTTAATTGTCAGAATATTTTCGTTATATGCGTATTCCATTACCGTTTCACCCCGTTATCATTTTACCACTATCGCGTGGCTCAAATTCGAAAGCCATGTCGAGCCGTTGCCGCGAAGCGTGGACAAATCGTTTACCACAACGCTTCTCGGCTGTATGATCTCTCCCGGCCGATCGGGCCGAACAAGTGAGCTTACGTCGTTTATTGTATAGTAAAGCCCGTTATGCTCGCCGAGATAAATCATTTCGTGTCCGGGGAATATCAATATCGCTCCGGCCGGCAGCGAGTTCAGCGCTGTCTTTTTTTCGTCGTCGGTCATATCGGACATAACGGTGACGTCCGCCGGCATTGCCGCCTGCCATGTGGTGTTTCGAGGCAGCTCAAAGCCGAAGCACAGATACACCTCTCTCGCATAGGACGAGCAGTCCTGTGAATTTAGCATGCCGCCCCAACCGTAGCGGTTACCGAGCGACTTAAACGCCTGCGTCACAACGTTTTGGGAGGAGTAGGGGAGATACCCTACGTTTACATCCCTGTTGGCGGGTATAAGCGCGTTCTTTATATAAAAGCTGCCGTCCGCGTTCCGTGCGGGCATCTTAACAACATAATTGCCCCAGGGCAGTCGGTATGAGACTGTTCCGGTTTCGTCAGAGAGCGGCAGCGTCGTTCCCATCGTCAGCAGCTTTTCGTCCAAATCCGCGTCCACGCTCGGTTCGAGATATACCTTTTCGCCGGTTACAACAAGGAAGCTTTCGGAATTTTTAAATGCCGTCCATTCCGCTTTGTCCGCGCAAACGGCTATGTCCTCCGTAGGCACCCAGCCGGAACAGCATCGGCTCCGCGCCAGCGTGAATTTCCCGTCGGCAGTGGTGAACAGCAGCACGAGCGGATCGTTTA
>CANRAG010000142.1 GCA_947628515.1 uncultured Clostridia bacterium
CCTTAGTATGTAATTACAGGGTGTAATGAAAGCTATTATTTTTAGGTTGATGTAACATATGTTTGACAACTGCAGAACGGAAGTTAAAAGATTGATAATTTTAGTATTTACTATTACGGGATTTTGTGGTATAATCATATTATCGATATATTAGCAGAGAGAGGAGAAACGAGATGAAAGGAAAGAAAATCATGAGTCTGCTGACCGCTCTTACCCTGCTTCCGTCAATAGGCGCGATAGGCGCGCATAGGGCGGAGGCGGCGGATATAAGACTTGTCACACTCGACCCGTCAGAAGCACCGCCGTGGGAGTTTGAAGGTTTCGGCACAAGTATCGGCTGGTGGGGCAACCGTGTGGGCTACAGCGATGAGTTAGCGCAGCAGGCGGCGGAACTGTTTTTCTCCGAGGACGGACTGGGACTTGATATTGTGCGCTATAACGTGGGCGGCGGCGACGATCCCGCGCACAACCATGTTACGCGTTCCGATTCAAAACTGCCGTGCTTTGCCGTGCCCACATACAACGAGGACGGAACGCTGAAACGGGACGAAAACGGCGATGTGGAGTATACCTATAACTGGGATAACGACAAAAACCAGATGAACGTTCTGCGCCGCATAAAGGAGCAGAACCCGAACGTTCATATCGAGGGCTATACCAATTCGCCGCCGTGGTTTATGGCAAAGACGGGCTGCTCGGGCGGCGGAACGGTGCATATGGCGTCAAACGGTACGGACGTTGACTACATAGAAGAAAATCTCGACCCGTCAAATTATGATAATTTCGCAACGTTTTTGGGCGACGTCACCGAGCATATGTCGGAAATAGGTCTGCCGTTTGACAGCTATTCGCCCATGAACGAGCCGTGTCCGGATACGGCATACTGGGGCGAGAACAGTCAAAAGCAGGAGGGAAACCTCGTTGCGCAGGGCGAGCACCAGTCGGGGATAATAGTGGCGTTAAAGAACGAGTATAAGAAAAGGGGTATTAACACCCTTGTAGCGGGCGCGGACGAAACCGACGCGACGCTTGCCGCTAACGGCTATAACAAGCTGACGGACGAGGCAAAGGCGGCTCTTGACAGGATCGACACGCATACATACGGTTTTTGGAAGAGTACCAATGACCGCGCGGCGGTTAAAAAGGCCGCGCTCGCGGCTGGTAAGCCGCTATGGATGAGCGAGGACGACTGGAGCTGGGCATTCTGGGGACTCGCGGACCAGATACGTGACGATTTGAACATCATGCAGGCAGGCGCGTGGTGTATGTGGGATATTATAGACAGGCATAAGGACGCGAAATTTGTCGCGCCCGACGGTTCAACGCCGGAAAAGGACGCGGCCTTTGACCCAACAGAAGGGCTGTGGGGCGTTGGCATGGCCGACCATGACAATGAAACAATACTGCTCGCGAACAAGTATTACGCGTTCGGACAGTATTCAAGATATGTTCATCCGGGCGATACCCTTATCGCGTCATCAAACGAAACCTTTGCCGCGTACAATAAAAAGAGCGGCGACATAAAGATAGTGCTGTCAAACGACAGTGACACGGACAGGAAATACAGCTTTGATCTTTCCGCGTTTACGAACGTCGGCGCAGCCGTTACGGAGATCCGCTCGAACAACCTCAAAGGCAGCGATGCGGAGCATTGGAAGGAGATTAGCGGCGAGGCGAAAATCAGTGGTAAAACGCTTGACGTCACGTCAAAGGCGGGAACGATAACAACCTTTGTGGTAAACGGCGGTAAGGCGACAAACTATGCCGTAATAAAGGGCGGCGGCGAGGAACTTTCGCTCGGCTCGAAAACAGCGCTCACGCTTAAAACCGATATAGAGGGCGACGTCGCGTGGTCGGTATCGGATACACAAAAGGCAGAAATTTCAAAAGACGGAGTTATAACCGCCGTAAAGAGCGGCGACATCACGGTTTATGCCGAGGTGGGCGGCTTTAAGGTATCGAGAAATTATACGATACCGCAATACAGCTTATCCGGCACGCCGTCATGGGGCAACAATTCCAACCGCCCGTCCGACGACGCGGATTATTTGAAGGCCGCCGACGGTGATTTTGCCACATTCTTTGACGGCAATCAGAACGGCTGGGTGCAGTATGATTTTGCGACGCCGTTTAAGATTACGGAGATTAAGCTTGCCGCGAGAAGCGGATACACCGACCGCTCGAAGGGCGGTGAAATACAGGCGTCAAACGACGGCATAAATTGGACTGTTATATATAAGAACACGGCGGCAATAGAGGCGGATAAGTACACAACCGTATCCGCAGCGCAGCTTAGCGATAATCACGCGTACCGCTATTACCGCTACACAAACCCGGACGACATGACAAACATTGCAGAGTTCTTAATAGACGGCGAAATATCCGCGGACACGCCAAGCGGCGCTCCGAGGGTTACGGATATAAAGGAGTTTACGGACAGCTTTGAAAATGACGGAAATATTTTTAACGCCGACAAGGGCGCGCTCGACAGCGACGGAAACAAGGTGTTCGCGTCAAATCTCGCGCGTTTTAAAAACGCGTTCGCGCCCGTAAAGGCGACAGCCGAAGCTAGGCTCGAAACGCCGATCGAGCTTACGGCAAAGGATAAGTTCAGGCTGAGGTTTGACATGTTTGCCGGCTGGGAGGACAAAGGCAAGGATAACACGTTCGCGCTTAAGGACAAGGAAGGAAACGAGATTTTCGCGCTCTATATAACCGGAGGCGGATATACGTTAAGTGAGGCGCGCATAGGCGGCAAAAACGCGCTTGACGGCACCCGTATAGCGCAGTGCCGAAGCAATCCGGGCACGAGCAAGGCCGGCGCGAACGGCTGGAACGCGAGCGGGCAGCCGTATGTGAATACGGTGGGATACAACAAGTCGGTTGAGATTACGATTGACGGTGCGGGCAATGTCGCGGCGGAACTAACGGGCGGCATGGAGGATATTGCGGTATCGGGTACTGTTTCCGTTCCGGCGTCAATCGGCTCGATGGAGCTTACAGGTAACTATAATTCGTCAAGGGAAAGAGTCGTTTCATACGATAATTTTGACGCGGACGTTATAAGCTATACGACCGACTTTGAGGAAGAACCGTCCGAGCAGCCGTCGGAAAAACCGTCGGAACAGCCCGACGGCGCGGAGCTTATAAACCTGAGCTTCGATAACGGCGACCTCACAAGCTCAGCCGAATACGGCAGGGCGTCGGGCAGTCCGGAATTTGTCGAGGCTGACGGCAGAAAGTGCATAAAGTTTGACGGAACGAGGGCTACTGCCGTCACGCTTACAAACTCATCCGGCGGGGGACTGCTCGCGGGCGAGAAGAACCTGACAATTTCGTTTAAGGTAAAGCCCACCGCGGCGGCAACCTCATGGTGGTTCTTTGCCGCGCCTGACGCGAGCGGGCAGTCGTATCAGAAGGAGAAGTATCTCGGCGCCATGACCAAGGACGGCGTTCTTACCGTTGAACGCTACAATAACAGCGGAGAGAGAAGCGCGGCGGTAACGGGCGCGTATAAGGCGAACGAATGGAATGACGTCATAATTTCCGTTAAGGATAACGAAACAACGCTCTATATTAACGGCGAGGAGACCGCCACGGTAGAGTCAACAGTAAACGTTTCCGATATGCTCGGCGCGAACCCTGTAGCGTATATAGGCCTCGCGAACTGGAACGAGGGCGAATACGCGACGGGTTATATTGACGATTTCGTAATCAAAAAGGGCGCTTTGAAGGATCCGCTTAGCGGTATTTCGCTGGGCGACACCTCGGCGGTTACGGAAAATATCGTTATTCCGAAGATAGACGGCGTAACATGGACGACGTCTGACGATAGCGTGGTAAAGACCAACGGAACGGTAACGCGCGCGGACGAGACAAAAACAGCGGTGCTCACCGCGTCCGTCACGGAAAACGGAATAAGCTTTGTAAAGAGCTTTGAAATAACCGTTATAGGCAAGGCGGCGTTCGCGGATGATTTCGCCGCGTATTACGAGGACGGCAAAATCAAGTACACAAGCAGCTACAGCGGCGACGTCACGCCGTATAATATGTATGTCGCGCTCAAGAGCGCCGACGGACTTCCTATAGGGATAAAGCTAAATACCGCAAACGGCGAGTTTGACGCGGAGCCGGATGCGACATACACTATTTCATGCTACGCGTGGGATAAAAATTCCGTACCAAAGCACAAGCCGGTACAGAGGACGATAAAGACAACGGCGGCACCCGAAACGGGCGCGTACCTGTTCGCGCATTTTGTGGGAACGGAAGGCGACGCGGACAGCGAGCAGATTTATTTCTCGGTATCCGAGGACGGAACGACATGGAAAACGCTTAACGGCGGCAAACAGATTTTAACGAGTACCGTTGGCGAGAAGGGCGTGCGCGACCCGTATATATTAAGGGGCGAGGACGGAAAGTTCTTCGTGATAGCCACGGATTTAAGTATCTATAACAGACGCGGCGACCCCAACCGTTGGGGCACTTGCCAGACGAGCGGCTCCAAAAATATTGTCGTATGGGAAAGCGACGATCTCATAAGCTGGAGCGAGGCGAGGCTTGTAAAGGTCGCGCCCGACAATGCCGGCTGCACATGGGCGCCGGAGTGCATATATGACGCGGAGCGCGGCGCGTACATGGTGTTCTGGGCGTCAAAGACGTCTGATGACAACTACAGCACGCAGAGAATGTATAGGAGCTATACAAAGGATTTTGTAACCTTTACCGAGCCGGAGATATATATTGACGGCGGGAACATCAGCAATATAGATACCACAATAGTAAGCGATAAGGGCGTGTACTACCGATTTACAAAGAATGAGAGCAAGTCGTCGGTAACCATGATGCGCGCAACGTCGCTTGACGGGCCGTGGAAGGATGTTTCAACCTATACAATTAACGGCGCGGCGGGAAACACCGTAACGGGTTACGAAGGGCCGGCAATCTATAAATTAAACGGCACGGACAGCTGGTGTCTGCTGCTCGACTATTACTCCAAGAGCGGCGGCTATAAGCCGTTTATAACAACCGATATAACCGTGGGCGAGTTCAAATCCGCAAACGATTTTACATTCGACACTCAATATCGCCACGGTACGGTTATGCCGATAACCGTGGAGGAGTATAGCAGACTGGTTGAGAAATATCCGTTTTGATACATCTTTTTCGGTAAATTGACTATTGTCGGGGCGTTGCACAAAAGCGGCGCCCCGTCTTGCTTATTTTGGGTTATTACAATAATGTTACAGCAATGCAATATAAATGTAACTTGACAATATAAACATCAGGTAGTATAATCGTATATGAACCAACCACAATATATTGTATATTAAGAGAATGTGAGGAGAATATCATGAAGGTTATAAAGAAGGACGGAACCAAGGAAAATTTCAATATAGAAAAGGTTGTAACAGCCGTGAATAAGTCCGCGTTCCGCGTTCTTGTCAAGTTCACCGAGGACGAGAAGAAGTTTATATGCCGTTTCGTAACAAAGGCGGCCGAGAATATGGGCAAGGAGGAAATCCCGATTGCCGAGATGCATAATCTTGTGGAGGGCGCGCTCGATAAAATAAATCCGAAGGTCGCAAAGAGTTATCGCGACTACCGCAACTATAAGCAGGATTTTGTCGAAATGCTCGACGAGGTGTATAAAAAGAGCCAGTCCATCATGTACATCGGCGACAAGGAAAATTCCAACACCGACAGCGCGCTTGTATCCACAAAGCGCAGTCTTATTTTTAACGAGCTGAACAAGGAGCTGTACAAGAAGTTCTTCCTTACGACCGAGGAATTGCAGGCTATACGCGACGGATATATCTATATCCATGACATGTCCGCGCGCCGCGATACGATGAACTGCTGCCTTTTTGACGTCGCGAACGTGCTAAAGGGCGGTTTTGAAATGGGAAATCTGTGGTACAACGAGCCGAAAACTCTCGATACCGCGTTTGACGTTATAGGCGATATTGTCCTGAGCGCGGCCTCGCAGCAGTACGGCGGATTTACGGTTCCGTCGGCGGAGCTGATACTGGAGCCGTACGCGGAAAAGTCGTATAAGAAATACATGGATAAATACGCGGGGCTGGGACTTGACAAAGACAAGTGCGAAAAGCTGGCGCTCGCCGATATTGAGCGCGATTTTGAGCAGGGCTTCCAGGGTTGGGAGTATAAGTTCAATTCCGTATCGTCAAGCCGCGGCGACTACCCGTTTATAACCGTAACGGCAGGAACCGGCACGGGCAGGTTTGCCAAGATGTGCACAAAGGTAATGTTCCGCGTGCGCATGAACGGTCAGGGCAAGCCGGGCTATAAAAAGCCGGTGCTTTTCCCGAAGCTGGTATTCCTTTATGATAAGAAGCTTCACGGGCCGGGCGGAGAGCTTG
>CANRAG010000143.1 GCA_947628515.1 uncultured Clostridia bacterium
ACGTAGACCACTGCTTCCAAAAAGCGGGCTTCGATAAAAACGGCTGTTTTACACGCAGGGAGATTACGGACTATTTCAATGCTCCGTCCCGTGCTGTGACGAGACGTTCGATAACGAGGAAATCATACGCGGAATGGTTGATGGGCAAAAGGATATGTGCGTCCCGTCCGAATTGTTGCCGGTTTGCCCGCACTGTGGCAGTCCGATGACTATGAATTTGCGCGCCGATGATAAATTTGTCGAGGACAAGGGCTGGCACGAAGCGGCGAAGCGATATGAGAATTTCCTGCAAACGCGGAACGGAAAGCGGATTTTATTCCTTGAACTCGGCGTCGGATACAATACGCCGGTAATTATTAAGTATCCGTTTTGGCGCATGACGGCGCAAAATCCGAATGCGATATACGCCTGTGTAAACTACGGCGAGGCGGTATGTCCGCGCGAAATCGCAGGGCAGTCAATCTGCATTGACGCGGATATTGGAATATTGTTAGCGGGATTGGGTTAAAGCCGTTCACAGAATTGAATTTCGGTCAAAAGTACCTTTTATGACAATTTTATATCGCTATTGAACAGAGACAGAAAATGTGGTAAAATAGCATTATAATGAAAATCATGATAAATTATAACCCACAGGAGGACAAGATTATGATGAAATTTATATGCTATCCGAAATACTCGACCTGCAAAAAGGCGCAGGCGTGGCTTGATGAAAATGGGATTGGATATGAAATACGCGATATTAAGACGAATAATCCCAGCCGTGATGAATTGAACGCATGGCACAAAGCAAGCGGGCTGCCGCTTCGCAGATTTTTTAACACAAGCGGTATTTTGTATCGTGAAATGAATTTAAAGGACAAGCTAAGCGACATGAGCGAGGATGAGCAGCTTGATTTGCTCGCATCGGACGGTATGCTTGTCAAACGCCCGATTGCGGTGTCTGACGACATTGTGCTGGTCGGATTTAACGCGGATAAATGGGCGGCTCTTAAATAATGAACCGCGCCGATTACCGATTATCGAATATTATAGAAAAATATCACAATAGGTATTGCCTGAGGGGCATAAAGATGGTATAATAAAGATAATATCAGGGTGAAGTGATTGACCTGTAAGTGTTTATCAAGGAGGAAATAAAAATGATACATGAGAGAATTAATTTAAAAAACAGTGAAGGTACATATATGACGACATATATTATCGATGATCCGCTTGAAATAGACAGAAAAAGACCTGTTATCGTCGTATGTCCGGGCGGCGGATACGAGATTTGTTCACCGCGCGAGGCAGAGCCGATAGCGCTGTCATTTAACGCGGCGGGCTTCCATGCGGTGGTGGTCAATTATTCGATAAATAAATTGTTCCCCGCGTCGCTTAAAGACTTATCCGAGGCAGTATGTATTGTAAGAGATAACGCAAAGGAATGGCGAATAGATACCGATAAGGTAATAGTCTGCGGCTTTTCGGCAGGGGGACACCTTGCGGCAAGTCTCGGCGTGTTCTGGAACAGTGAGCCTGCCGTAAAGCGCGAGGATAATAAAAACCGTCCCAACGGAATGATACTTGCGTATCCCGTTATAACATCGGGCGTACATAGTCACGCCGGTACCATAAAAGTCATATCGGGCGAAAATGCTGAGATTGCGGCAAAGGTTTCTCTTGAAAACCAAGTAACGGCAGATTGTCCGCCGGCGTTTATATGGCACACATTTACCGATAGCTGTGTGCCCGTAGAAAACAGTATATTAATGGCTGCCGCACTTGCGCGGGAGAACATTTCGACCGAGCTTCATATTTTTCCGGACGGGCCGCACGGATTGTCTCTGGCCACAGAATTTGTAGCCGAGTCGGAGCAGGGAACGGTTCCGGAGGTGCAGTCGTGGATTGGCATGGCAGCAAGGTGGGTAAGCAACCTATAGTTGATAATGCGAAGTAATCTCTTGATAGCAGAATAGTAACTGTTATAGCATCCAAACCGTGAAAAAATCTTTAAAACCTCTTGACAAAACGGGTAAAATATAGGATACTATATAATAGTGATTTTTAGGATTTGCTAACATATTTACACAAAGGAGATTCATAATGAAAAAACGTGAGGATATCCATAAGGTTCTGATTATAGGCTCGGGACCGATAATTATAGGACAGGCGTGCGAGTTTGACTATTCGGGAACCCAGGCCTGCAAAGCGCTTAAAAAGCTCGGATATGAGATAGTGCTGGTTAACTCGAACCCGGCCACTATTATGACGGACCCGGAGACGGCCGATGTTACTTATATCGAGCCGCTCAATGTTGAAAGACTTACACAGATTATCGAGAAGGAGCGCCCGGACGCGCTTCTGCCAAATCTCGGCGGACAGTCCGGTCTTAATCTCTGTTCAGAACTTGATAAGGCGGGCGTGCTTAAAAAGTACGGCGTAAAGGTTATAGGCGTTCAGGTTGACGCTATTGACCGCGGCGAGGACAGAATAGAATTTAAAAGAACCATGAACAGTCTCGGTATAGAGATGGCAAGAAGCGAGGTCGCATACTCGGTTGACGAGGCTCTTGCAATCGCCGATAAGCTCGGTTATCCGGTTGTGCTGCGACCGGCATATACAATGGGCGGCGCGGGCGGCGGCCTTGTGTACAATAAGTCGGAGCTTAGAACGGTCTGTGAAAGAGGCTTGCAGGCAAGTCTGGTGGGACAGGTTCTGGTCGAGGAATCGGTTCTCGGCTGGGAGGAGCTTGAGCTTGAGGTCGTAAGAGACTCCGCCAACAACATGATTACGGTATGTTTTATCGAAAATATAGACCCTCTCGGCGTTCACACGGGCGACTCTTTCTGTTCGGCGCCCATGCTCACCATTCCGGAGGATGTTCAGAAGGAGCTTCAAAGACAGGCGTACAAGATTGTGGAGGCAATCGAGGTTATAGGCGGAACCAACGTACAGTTTGCGAGAAACCCGGAGGACGGCAGAATTATAGTTATTGAGATTAATCCGAGAACGTCGCGCTCGTCCGCGCTCGCTTCAAAGGCTACGGGATTTCCGATAGCTCTCGTATCGGCAATGCTCGCGTGCGGACTCGATCTTTCGGATATTGAGTGCGGCAAGTACGGAACGCTTGACAAATATTATCCGGACGGGGACTATGTTGTTATAAAGTTTGCCCGCTGGGCGTTCGAGAAGTTCAAGGGCGCGGAGGATAAGCTCGGCACACAGATGCGCGCCGTGGGCGAGGTCATGTCAATCGGCAAGACATATAAGGAGGCGTTCCAGAAGGCCATACGCTCGCTCGAAATCGGCAGATACGGTCTGGGCGGCGCTAAGGACTTCGGCGAAAAGACAAAAGAGGAGCTTCTCGGCATGCTTAGAAATCCGTCAAGCGAGAGACAGTTCATAATGTACGAGGCGCTGCGTAAGGGCGCGACTGTCGAGGAGCTGTGGGAGCTTACAAAGATTAAGCACTATTTCATAGAGCAGATGCGAGAGCTTGTCGATGAGGAAGAGATTATAAGGTCATATAAGGGACACAAGCTTCCGGACGAGCTTTTGGAGCAGGCGAAAAAGGACGGTTTCTCAGACCGTTATATCGCGGAGCTTCTTGACGTTTCGGAGGAGGAAATAAGAAAGACAAGAATTGCCAACGGTGTTGTCGAGGCATGGGAGGGCGTTCACGTAAGCGGTACAAAGGACGCCGCCTATTATTATTCATCGTACAACATGAAGGATGAGAGCAAGACCTCCGATAACAGAAAGATTATGATTCTCGGCGGAGGTCCGAACAGAATAGGGCAGGGTATAGAGTTTGACTACTGCTGCGTGCACGCGGCAATGGCGCTTAAAAAGCTCGGCTTTGAAACGATTATCGTAAACTGTAATCCGGAAACGGTTTCAACCGACTATGACACATCCGATAAGCTCTACTTCGAGCCGCTCACGGTTGAGGATGTATTAAGCATTCATGAGAAGGAAAAACCGCTCGGCGTTATAGCGCAGTTCGGTGGTCAGACTCCGCTTAACATCGCGGCGGAGCTTAAGAAAAACGGTGTAAATATCCTGGGCACAACGCCGGAGACGATAGACCTGGCCGAGGACAGGGATTTGTTCCGCGCAATGATGGATAAGCTTGAAATTCCGATGCCGGAATCGGGCATGGCTGTAACCATTGACGACGCGATAGAAATAGCAAATCAAATAGGCTATCCGGTAATGGTTCGCCCGTCATACGTGCTCGGCGGACGCGGCATGGAGGTTGTGCACGACGAGGACGCGCTTAGGATTTATATGGACGCCGCCGTAGGCGTAACGCCCGACAGACCTATATTGATAGACAGGTTCTTAAACCATGCTACAGAGTGCGAGGCCGACGCTATTTCGGATGGCGAGAACGTGTTTGTTCCGGCTGTTATGGAGCATATAGAGCTTGCGGGCGTACATTCGGGCGACTCGGCGTGTATCCTTCCGTCAAAAAATCTTTCAAAGGAGCATGTCGCTACAATAAAGGAATATACAAAGAAAATCGCAAGGGAAATGAATGTGCGCGGTCTTATGAATATGCAGTACGCTATTGAGGGCGATAAGGTTTATGTACTTGAGGCCAATCCGAGAGCGTCAAGAACGGTTCCGCTCGTATCAAAGGTATGCGATATACGCATGGTTCCGCTTGCAACGGAGATAATCACGGCTCCGCTCACCGGCAAGCCGTCGCCGATAACGAGTTTGAAGGAAAGAGTTATCCCGCACTACGGCGTTAAGGAGGCAGTGTTCCCGTTTAATATGTTCCAGGAGGTTGACCCGATTCTCGGCCCTGAAATGCGTTCAACGGGCGAGGTTCTGGGTATGGCGGAAACCTTCGGCGAGGCGTTCGCAAAGGCGGAGGAAGCGACAAAAATCAGCCTTCCCACAGGCGGCAAGGTGCTGATTAGCGTTAATGACAGAGACAAGTACGAGCTGGAGGAGCTTGCGAAGGGCTTTTCAGACTGCGGCTTTGAGATTATATCAACAAAGGGCACTGCGGACTATCTGACAAGAGAGGGCATAAAGGCAAAGGCTGTCGCAAAGCTTAACGAGGGCAGACCTAACGTGCTTGATATTATCACAAACAACGAGGTTTCGATTGTTATAAACACCCCGAACGACAAGAAGGGTGTGGCTGACGACAGCTACATCAGAAAGGCCGTTATAAAGGGACGTATTCCGTACATGACGACCATGGCGGAAGCGAAGGCGTGTATCGCGGGCATTAAGGCTATGCAGGCGGGCACAAGCGGCGTTAAGTCGCTCCAGAAATTCCACAGTGAAATTAAGTGAGAATAAAAACATCCGCTCCTGTGAGGGCGGATGTTTTGCTGTTCAACTATACGACTAAGTTAAATGATACCGCGCATTACGCAAGCATATTCATACAGCGCAATAGGGTCTGCGGAGAAAGTTGTGTAAGCAATATCTGACAACCTTCGACAAGGTGAAAATTACAGGTATAAGCTTAATATAATTTGTTAATAATATACAGTGGCTTTACCACAGTTCAGGATACGGCTCTGCT
Source organism: uncultured Clostridia bacterium (assembly GCA_947628515.1). Classification (GTDB taxonomy): domain Bacteria; phylum Bacillota; class Clostridia; order UBA1381; family UBA1381; genus Ornithomonoglobus. The sequence continues at coordinate 5,534 of CANRAG010000143.1, forward strand.
GAAGAGCAACCGGAGCGGTTCTGTGGGTTTACACCAAAACGGGTTCCGTTTTTCTCGGCACCCGTTTTCCCGTTTTAGGGAAACCAATGCGATAAACTTCGGGGTCCGGGGCAGAGCCCCGGTATAATAACTTAGGTTTATGCCACACGTTCCTCATGCATGATTTCAAGCTGCCGTATAACAATATCCCAATTCTTGTATCTCTGTGTCCATTTCTTGGTGATATTCTGTGATGCAAGATAAAGCATCTTCCGGAGCGAATCGTCATTCGGAAATACAGCTTTCGTTTTTGTAACTTTTCTGAACTGACGATTCAAACCTTCAATAATATTAGTTGTATATATTATCTTCCGTATCTCAACAGGATATGCAAAAAATGTGGATAATATATCCCAATTGTCCTCCCATGATTTTACAGCTGTGGGATATTGATTCTGCCATTTTTCCTTAAATTCAAGCAGCTTTTCCATTGCAGCTTCTTCATTAAGAGCACCATAAACAAGCTTCAGGTCTGCAGTAAATTCCTTGATATGCTTGTATGAAACATATCTGCATGATGAGCGTATCTGATGAATAATACATCTCTGTATTCCGGCAAATGGATATACTGCATTAATAGCCTCTCTGAACCCCGAAAGCCCGTCAACACAGAATAAATCTACGTTTTTTACACCTCTGCTCTTGAGTTCATTAAGCACTCCAAGCCAGAATTTACT
>CANRAG010000144.1 GCA_947628515.1 uncultured Clostridia bacterium
GGCGGAGAGCTGGAGGACGTGTTTGAAGCGGGCATAGACTGCTCGGCGCGGACTATGTATCCCGACTGGCTAAGTCTTACGGGCGAGGGATATGTCCCGTCGATGTATAAAAAATACGGAAAGATAATTTCGCCGATGGGCTGCCGCGCGTTCCTCTCGCCGTGGTACGAGCGCGGCGGAATGGAGCCGGCGGACGAGAACGACACGCCGATATTTACGGGACGGTTCAATATCGGCGCAATATCGCTGCATCTTCCGATGATACTCGCAAAGTCGCGTCAGGAGTCAAAGGATTTCTACGAGGTGCTCGACTACTACCTCGGCCTTATCCGACAACTGCACTGCCGCACATATGACTATCTCGGAGAAATGCGCGCGTCCACCAATCCGCTCGCGTACTGCGAGGGCGGCTTCTACGGCGGACACTTAGGAATTCACGATAAGATAAAGCCGCTCCTTAAATCGGCGACGGCGTCGTTCGGAATTACCGCGTTTAACGAGCTACAGCAGCTGTATAACAAGAAGTCGCTGTTTGAGGATGGCAATTTCGCGGTTGATGTTCTAAAGCATATAAACGATAAAATAAACGAGTTCAAGCGCGAGGACGGACATCTTTACGCAATCTACGGCACTCCGGCGGAGTCGCTGTGCGGATTGCAGATAACGCAGTTCCGCTCGAAGTACGGAGTGGTGGAGAACGTATCTGACAGGGAATATGTTTCAAACAGCTTCCACTGCCATGTGACCGAGGACATAACCCCGATAGAGAAGCAGGACAGCGAGGCGCGGTTCTGGAACCTGTCAAACGGCGGAAAGATACAGTATGTGAAATATCCGATTTCATATAACAGGGACGCCATAAAGACGCTTGTGCGCCGCGCGATGGATATGGGATTTTACGAGGGCGTAAATCTGTCTTTGGCATATTGCGACGACTGCGGCCATGAGGAGCTTGAAATGGACGTGTGCCCGGTATGCGGCTCAAGAAATCTCACAAAGATTGACCGCATGAACGGTTATCTTTCGTACTCGCGGGTAAAGGGCGATACGCGTCTTAACGCCGCTAAAATGGCGGAAATAGCCGAAAGGAAAAGTATGTGATGATTCGCTATCATAATATAACAAAGGACGACATGTTAAACGGCGACGGGCTTCGCGTTGTGCTCTGGACGGCGGGGTGCGAGCATCATTGTCCCGGGTGCCAAAATCCGGTCACATGGGATATTGACGGCGGACTGGAATTTGATGAGGCGGCGGAGTCGGAGTTGTTTGATATTCTGTCGCGCCCGTACATAGACGGAGTAACTCTTTCCGGCGGCGATCCGCTGCTGGAATGCAGACGCGAAGAAATGACCGCGCTTGCCGCGCGGATACGGCAAAGGTTCCCGCATAAGACCATATGGGCGTACACGGGCTATGAATGGAACGATGTGAAGGATTTGCCGATTATGAAATATATAGACGTGCTTGTTGACGGCAGATTTGTAAAGAAGCTGCACGACAACACGCTGCGCTGGCGCGGCAGTTCAAATCAGCATGTTATAGATGTGAAAAAGAGCATGGAGCTTAACAAAGTCGTGCTTCACTGCGAATAGGATTATGCCGCCGGTAATATTCCCCTCATTCGGATTTCCTATATCCGAGAGGGGTTATTCCGGTTTCGCCCCGAAAGGCGTGCGAAAAATAGTTGCTGTCGTTAAAGCCGCATTGCGCGGCTATTTCTTTAACGGGCAATGACGTTTCAGACAACAGCTCTTTTGCGCGCTTTATCCTAACGGCGGTCAGGTATTCCTTGAACGTAAATCCCGTAGTCGCCTTAAAAAGACGGGAAAGATATACGCTGCTCATACGCATTTCGTTTGCTGCGGCAGCGAGAGTAATATTTTCAGCGTATGATTTGTTTATATAGGTCACTATGCGCTCAATAACGGGGTTTCTGAAGTCGTTATCAACATACGTCGATTTATGCCGCGCACAGTATGTTATAAGCTCGGTCATACGGCATTTAATCATGGTTTCCGAGAGCAAATCTCTCTTTTCAAGTTCTTTCTCAAGCGATGTTATAATATCAATTACGCGCAACGGATTGTCCGGAGTATATGCTCCGTTCTCACACAATTTGTCGAGCGCGGTTAAAACGCTGCCGTCAAGGAATATCATATCCATATAAAACTTGCGTCGGATATAGTCAGCGGTCGTATAGCTTGGCTTATGAAGCATATTACGTCCGATAAAGATGAAATCGTTTTTTCGCAAGTGATATATTAAAAATTTAGTGTATAATATTCGCAACGATATAGGAGGTAAGAATGAAGCGAATGACAATACGTCTTAATTTTAACAATTATCCGCTCTACGTCGGCGACACGAGCGATTTTCCATATAGGTACGGCCGCGGGGCGGACATTGATATTATCGCGGAGGTAAATAGCGGCGTGTATACGGCGGATAATATCACATGGACGGTTTCAAATCCCGAAATCGTGTCCTTGACCGTCAAGGATAATGCTACAGTTACCGTGAAGGCGCTAAGAACAGGCTTTGCGTCGGTTACCGCTTCGCTGCCGGACGGAACGAGCGAGTCCTGCTATATTCCGGTTATCGACAACTATAATCGGTTTCAGACGGCAAGAATTGTTTTGAACGCGGACAAACTAATACTTGCAAAAGGTACTTCCGCGAATTTATCGGCGATTTTATATCCTAAGGACGTTCTTGAAAATAATCCTGTAACGGTTGACAAATCTCTCGCATGGGAAAGCCTTGATGATGAAATAGCGTCGGTCAACGAAAACGGTGTTGTTTGCGCAAACGAAAACGGCACGACGAAAATTACGGTAAAATCGAATGACGTCGGAAGGCTTGCGGTATGCGCCGTTACGGTTTGCGACAGCATAAATACAACGGGAATTGAAGCGGAGCAATCGGAAACGGTTAATATGACGGTAGGTGAGATGACAACGCTTAACCCTGCGGTTTTCGGCGGCGGTAAAATCATATGGAGATCGGAAAATTCATACATAGCCGACGTTGACCAAAACGGCGTCGTCACAGCGTATTCAAACAGCAATAAGCAGGTTGTTTCCGCAGACGGTATGGAAGTTACCGAGAAATCGGGAACGGTTAAAATATACGCGACAACGGTTGAGGGCGGATATACCGCCGAATACGACATACGGATAAGCGACGCGCCCGCGACGGTTTTCGGAGTTTCGATAAACCGCAAAAACATAAGCGTGCCTATGGGGAGCGGCGCGAGGTATCTCACGGCGGTAGTTACCCCTTCCGGTATTTTGCAGCCGGATATTGAGTGGACGAGCGACAACGAGAGCGTTGTAAAAGCCGTAAAAGCTAACGACGCGGTATACGGCTCCAAAACCGTTTACGGCGCGGATAAAGCTATGCTCGTGCCGGTAAGCGTCGGCACGGCGACCGTTACCGCAAGATACGGCGGTAAGGAGGACAGATGTATTGTCACGGTTACGCGCGGTGAGATTAGAATTTCGGAAATCAATTTTGAGGACGCAAAGGTTATAGACATAGACGAGGTATATCACTTTACGCCCACCGTTACGGCAAACGCGGCAATTGACAAGCTGATATGGTTAGATACGGACGAAAGCATTGCTACAATCGATCGGGAAGGGAACGTGATGGGCTATTCGGAAGGGACGGTCACGGTTTATGCAATAGCGAGAGATTCTCTTACGGAAGAGGAGGCGCAAGCGCTTGAGGACTTAAAATATGATTTGCGCACAATCGGAACGAAGAATGACATTTTAAACTCAGTTCTTACTCATGCCGTTTATAAAACCTGCGTTCTGACCGTATCCAATCCCGAAGGCGCGATATATCTAAGGAATTTGCATGTTCCGAAGGAGACAGTAACGCATGACTCGGCAAGTCTTATGTGGAACCGCGCGTCAAAGGTATACGCGGGGGATATTGATAAATACGTAGTGTATCGCGACGGCGTAAAAATTGGTGAAACGGCAAAATTGGCGTACACAGTAAACGGACTGGACGCGCAAAGGCGATATACGTTTAGAGTCGAGGCGTATAGAATAACCGACGCCGGAAGCGAAATGGTTAAGGACGCGGAGGTGAGTATAACCACAAAACCCGCACCCGCCGCAATTTTGAATGTGCTCGATTACGGAGCGAAGGGCAATGGGCTCGTGACAGACACCTATGCGATACAAAGGGCTATTGACGAATGTCCCGACGGCGGCATGGTATGGCTGCCCGGCGGCGGACACATATATTACAGCGGAGCGCTTTTCTTAAAGAGTGATATGACGCTGAAGGTTGACGGCATACTATTAGGCAGTATTGACTCAAAGGATTATCCCGGCATGATTACGCGCTGGGAGGGCTGGCGCAAGCTGCCTGTTCCAAGCGGCGGGAAATGGGCGAACGCGGATAACATAACACAACCGGTAAAGGGCGAGTATAAGCAGATTATAAAGAAAAATCATTATCAGCATTCGAGCCTTATAAACGCCGGAACATATGACGAAGGCGAGAATGGTGAAATAAGTCCCTTTAATGTTCATAATATAACAATTTGCGGTGACGGGCAGATAAACGGCAACGGATTTTCTGTTGCCGTTAACGAGGGGGCGAACCTTCCGCCGATGCGGGACAGAGTTATAAAGGATCAGTCACTGCGCGGAAGGTGCGTGCTTATACAGAATGCGCAAAATGTGTATATGAAAGATGTTACGGTTGCGTATTCGCCCGCATGGACGATACACACAATCTATTGTGACAGAGTAAGCATCGGTGATATTAAGGTTATATCGCTCGGAAACGGCAATGTGGGTTCAGGGTGGTCCGTGCCGGGCGAGGTGGGGCATATCCGAAACGGCGACGGTATAGATCCCGATAGCTGTGTTAATGTAAATATATACAATTCATATTTCCGCTGCGGGGACGATGTTATAACGCTGAAATCGGGACGCAACAAGGAGGGTAACGATATTGACAAGCCGAACGCGTATATTCGCGTTACGGACTGCTTTGCCCACGCGTCAATCGGCGGATACGGCAGCGGCAGCGAAACGGCGGCCGGCTCTCATGATGTGCTGTTTCAGAATTTGTATCTTGAATACACCGACTGTTTCGGGATTTGGTACAAAACCCATCCGGCGCGGGGCGGCCTTACCGAAAACATACAGGCGCGCGACTGTGTAACGGGGCGCGGCGCGACAGCCGCAAGGGCGGGCTACGATTATTCGCTTGAGGAAGGACGGGGCGCGCAGACTATCAACAGCGCGGATAATCCGAACAAACGCTATCTTACAAAGATGCGGTATTTGACATATGAAAATGTGGTCGCCGCCGATGCATACGGATATGACATGCGCGGTCTTAAGGATAACAAAATCCATGCGGACAAGGGAATGCCTGCGGATATTTCAATAGACGGCATAACAATCAAAAACACGGCTGTGGCCGGCAATGTATCGTATCGGTTTTTAAACTGCAAAGATGTCAGTATACAGGATATTGCTCCTGATACTTAACGGATACGGAAGATGTGGAAAATATGGTAATAAACAGGAAAAAGGAAATAAGAAAAATCATAGATGAAAACGACGGCTGGATTTTCGAAAAGGAAAGAGAAGAAGTCAAATCGGAGTCTGCTGAAGGGACAATGGTGAGTCTGCCGCACACATGGAACGCGCAGGACGGCTCGGACGGTGGGAAAAACGGTATTCCCGATTACGACAGAACGCGCGGTCGATACACAAAGACCATGCACATTGATTACGCATATATCGGCAAAGAATTGTATCTCGAATTCGGCGCGGCGGGCATGTCGTGCGAGTTGTACGTAAACGATGTTCATGTTCCGTACGCCGACGGTATTTACGGCGGAGGTATATAGTATGCGCATAAGGGCGGCTTCGGCAGATTTCGTTTCAATATAACAGATTATGTGAGTTACGGGGAGGATAATGCCGTCACGGTGCTTGCAGATAACACAAGAGTGCCGGAAATTGCGCCGTTAAACGGCGACTTTAACTGTCAGGGTGGCCTGTATCGCGGAGCAAAGCTTGTCGTTACCGACAGTATTCATTTCGATATGTCCGATTACGGCTCCGACGGTGTGTATGGTTGACGAAATCATATCACCTTCAGACAGTGATTACATCAGATTTATGAATGTGACAAAGGCGCAGCTTACGGAG
>CANRAG010000145.1 GCA_947628515.1 uncultured Clostridia bacterium
TTAAAGGTAACGGTTACGGATAAGCAGAACAAGCAGACAAGCGCGAATGCCCCGGCGTTCACATTTGTATATCCGTATTATCAGGGTGTTATAGTGGCAGACGCTGAGGCGGATGAGGCAGCTGTAAAGGCGCTTACAAAGATAGTACAGGCTAAGGGCACAAAGTCTGTTACATACACGGCGGCAAATCAGAAAATGGTATTTGCGACGCCCAAGAGCTACGGTGCGATAAAGACGATAACCGACCCGAACAGCTTTAACGTCACCGACACGTTCACACAGACGGAGATAAGCATAACAGGATTTGACGGAAAGCCGCAGGATTATTATGTATATACGTCAAATCCGACAACGGTATCGGCGTTCAAGATGACGTTCGCGTATTAAGGAGGTAAGTAATTATGGCGACATTTGATAAAATCAAGGGCATAAGCGTTGCTTCGAATTTCAAGCTTCAGGCGGAGACGCCGCTTGACGGACGTTTGGTAGTTGACACGATAGCGGACAGGGACGCACTTGTAACGGAGCATGGCGCATACGAGGGCATGACGGTATATGTAAAGGCGGATAGGAAGTCGTACCGTCTGAAAGGAACAACTAACGACGATTGGACTGATGAAGAAGAGGTTGACGTCGAGATAGACGGCGAAGCGATACCGGAGGCGGACGGCACAGAAATCGGATACAGATTTATCGTAGCCGGAGGCGGACAGTCGGATCCTGCCGTGGAATGGTGCAAAAAGGAAAACGGGCAAACGACATACGGATCCGACACAGGCTTTTATTTCCGTCTTAACAGTTCCACGGGCGCGTTTGAAAGCGGCTTTGACGATACGTTCTTAGGCAAGTTTACGCGCACAACAGACGCTAAAAACAACGTTATGGTTAAGGTACCGAAGTATTTCATCAAGGAAGAATTTGTTGGCGTATATCAATATGTGTGGTTCTGCGAAGTCCAAAAAGAGGGTTACAGACCGGCAGAGTTTCTTGTGCGTCCGGACGGAACGATAGCGGATTATGTTTTGGTGGGTGCATATGAAATGGGTAATCTGTCGCCCGGAAGGAGTATCAGCGGCGCGGCGTATTCTGACGATAACATGACATATATGAAAGGCTACACGCGTGCACAGTACCGCACGGAAGCAAAGAAAAATGGTGCGGGGTATGGGTTAAGGACTGTCGCCCTGACGTGCGATTTATTCCAAAAGCTGATGACATTGGAGTTCGGAACGCGCGACACACAGAAATATGCGGCGGGAATATGCGGATTGATAGACGGTCCCCACGATGAATATTACCCCGAATTGGCGTACCGCACCGGCATGACGGATAACGTGCCGAATTTAAACGGTCTTTATCACTTAACGGACAAGTCACCGGACGGTGATTCATACAACTACAATAAGCAAACGGGGCTTAATTGCGGAGCAAACCCGTTTGTATGGCGAGGATTTGAAAACCCATACGGCTGTTTGGAGGAATACGACGACGGACTTAACTTCCATGACGGCGAGGCGTATGTAACTAATGTACAGGCGGCAATGGCTGACGACACAACAGAGGGGTACGAAAAGCTCAGTTATCCGGTGTATTCCGGATACGGATACATCATATCCCAGGGCTACGATCCGGAGCATCCGTGGGCAAGTTTACCAACATATGCAGATGATTACGCCGCGTCAATGACATACTATACGGATTACTGGGAAGGTCCCAATTCGAGCGGATATTGCGCGTCGTCGGTCGGCGGCTTCTTCTACAATTACAATTACGTCGGCGTTTTCGCGCGCTATGCTTACTATCGATCAACTAATTGCGGCAGTAACGTCGGTTCGCGCCTCTTTTACCTCCCGCCGTCGGAGACGGCGTAAAGGAAGGGGGTTTGCAAAGGGGGAAACCCCGTTTCCCCCTTTGCAAGAAAAACGCAGTTTTTCAAATCAACTCTTGCCGCGCGAAGCGCGGCGTGATATAATTATCCGTAAGGGATTTTTACATCGGCGAGCGGGGTTTAAGTGCTTTGCGCGTCGTCGGTCGGCGGCAACTACAACAATAACAATAACGTCGGCGTTTTCGCGCGCTATGCTAACTATCAATCAACTAATAACAACAGTAACGTCGGTTCGCGCCTCTTTTAATGCTAAATACACAGTGATGTAAAAATTCCGCTGCCCTTGCAGAAAAACACAAGCCGATGGAGGCTCGGTTTAGTAGGTTAATTCTCGAAACACCGATGAGGCTTTAAAAGAACACCGTCATGCAGCTATACAAAGACAACTGCGCTAAGGCTGTACCGTTTGTTCGGACAGTTCCGAAACCGAGTGCGCGGTTATTCCTTGACTTAGCCGGATAGGTGAACTTCAACAAGAGATACGGAGGATAATCACATGAAACGCGTTGGGTATTTGTATGATGAAATTGCGAGTATAGATAATTGCCGCAGAGCGATTATCGACGCATATAAAAACAAAAAGCCGCATTTTAAGCACAAGAACAAAAAATATTTCATTCATGCGGACGAATACGCGAAACAATTATCCGATATGTTGAAAAACAAGTCTTTTACTCCCGCGCAGTATCGTCAATTTGAATTACGGGACGGGATAAAGAAAAAGGAGCGTACCATTTCAACAACGGTATTTTTTCCCGACCAGTGTTTACACCGGGCGATATGTCAAGTGACGGAAAGCGTTTTAATGCGCGGCGCGTATTTCTATTCGTGCGCGTCTATCAAGGGCAAAGGACAAACATTTGTAAAAGACAGTGTGCAAACGTGGTTTAAAAAGGATAAGAAGCATACAAAGTATTGCTTCAAGTTCGACATACGGCATTTTTACGAAAGTGTTGATAATGATATTCTAAAGCGCAAGTTAAGGCGTGTCATAAAGGATTGCGACTGCTTGGATTTGCTGGATAAAATCATTGACAACTCAGACGGACTGCCGATAGGCACAATGCTGTCGCCGCGTCTTGCAAACTTCTTTTTGCAGGACTTCGACCATTTCATTAAGGAGCAATGCGGAGCACGGTACTATATCCGCTATGCCGACGATTGCTGTATATTCGCTTCGAGCAAACGTGAATTACACAAAATGCGCGAAAAAATCATTGCGTTTTTAAGGCGCGATGGTTTACAGCTTAAAGATGATTGGCAGGTGTTTTTGGTGTATGGCGACTGGAAAAAGAAGCGGCAAATCAAAAGAATAGGGCGAAGAGTCGATTATTGTGGGTACGCAATGTCGCATGTAAATACAATATTACGGAAAAATATATCGCTTAGAGCAATGAAGAACTGTCGTAAATTAAGTACCGGGCATTTTACCATAAAGCGATGTCGGCGACTGATGGCATACTATGGTTGGTTAACGCACACAGACAGCAGGGAATTTCAAATCAAATATGTAAACGGGATTTATAAAACGGCAAAGGAGGCTATAAGCAAATATGACAGGGAAAGAATGTACAAGCACGGCAAAGCCGTCATTGGTGCGGGTTAAACAGCTCGCAGCAAATCTGTACGATGTGCAGATTTGCGAGAACATACGCGATAATACATTAAAGCGCAAAAACCGCGCATCGGGCGATATCGAGGATGTCAGCGGGTACGCGTTTACACTGTACACAGGGGTCGTGGACGCGCGATCACGCGATGCGTTCATCGCCGAATGCATACACGTCAGACACAGTATCGATGATGAAATAGCATTGATACATAAGCATGACGCCGATGCGGAGGATGCTGAGTACACGGCGTACCAAGCGTTACGCGCGGCGGTCAAGGAAACGGCGAACGAATATTTTGCCAAGGAGGCGGTGTAAATGGGTATTAACATAGGTTGGCTTAAAAAGGCGGGCGAGAAATTCTACGCTCGCACACATGCGGACGCTGTGGAAATGCCGGACGGCGGAACGCTGACGGCGAAAATATCAAGCATTCTGGAGAAGTTTAAGGAACATCATCATCAGGCGTCGGATGTAAATGATTTGAAGCATTTTGTGAATGACGCTTTGAGTAATGCAGCCGGTGAGATCATACCGCCAATGAACCACGCGACCTCAGAAACAAAATACGGTGTTGCAACAAGCAGCAGTTACGGGCACGTCAGGACGGCGGGAAACGTGAGTGCGGCTCATCAGTATGTTATACCGTTTTCAAAACAGTACAGCAGCGCACAAACGTCGCTGAACAACACGAGTATGTGCTATAACGGTATGTATGCGATAGCGTTTAAGGGCAATGCAACGGGTGCTCCGACAGGACTGGCGGAAGCAACAACATATTACGGTACGATTTTCACCATGAACTATCAGCAAACGTCCGGTGTATCGTCAACATACGGTGTGACACAGATATTGACTATTCCAATCATAGGCAAATTGTATGTGAGGTTCATCACCGGAACGAGTGCATATGGCGAATGGATTGATTTAACCGCGATTGCAAGCGGTTGGAACTAATGCGGAAGGAGATAATGTGTATGGACACACCTATTTCAAGAGCGGAGCACGAGGAGTTCCGTAAGCGTATCGAGGATGAAAATCAGCGACAGAACAAGCGGATAGAACTGCTTGAAACAAATGTCCGCGAAACGAGCGCATTGACCGCTTCCGTGGAAAAGCTTGCTCTTAGTATGGAGAACATGGCGAAGGAGCAGGAAAAGCAGGGGCAGCGTCTTGAAGCTTTGGAGAGCCGCGACGGCGAGATGTGGCGCAAGGTAGTCGGGTATGTTATAACGGCAGTAATAAGCGTCACGGTGGGATTTGTTTTCTCACGGATAGGAATGTGAAAAATAATTGACAATTGAGAATTGATAATTGTCAATTAAGTAGTAAAAGTAATTAAAATTCAAAGGGGCGGTTCGGAAAACCGATGAGGTTAATTGTGATATTGTGTTTTTTGTGTTGTAACCGGCAATTCGGACGCCCCGGAAAGGAGTTATTATGAAAATCAACTGGGTAAAGAAATTATCAAGTCGGAAGTTTTGGGTGGCGCTTGTTGCGCTCGTTGCGGCAATCGCGGCGGTGTTTAAGTTTTCCGATGAAACGGTGGCGCAGATAACGTCCGTAATATCGGCGGCGGGCGTGCTTGTCGCGTACATATTATGCGAAGGGTACGTTGACGCAAAGGCGCTTGACGGAAGTGGAAACAAGAGCGCCGAGGACGGAAATACACCGGGCGAGAGCGACGAGGTTAAGACGAACGCGCTATGAAAAAGGGCTTATTTTCAAAGATAACGGTGGCGTTCTGCATAGTTGAAATGGCGGTAATGCAGATATGGGCAATGCGTATAGCGTCGCATAATGCGTTTTTGACAACGGGGCTTTTGACTGCCAATCATAGTGTATTCGGCGGAGAGCTGTTGCTGTTGTGCCTGAAGCGTATATTCGCAAGAAGTGACGGAACGGAGATGAAAGAAGAATGAATATTGTACAAAGCATAATGACAAACAACCCCTGTTACAGAGCGGGACGCAAAATAGCGGTCAAAGGGCTTATGCTTCATTCGGTAGGATGTGCGCAGCCGTCGGCCAAGGTGTTTATAAACACATTTAATAAATCCACATACACAGCGGCATGTGTGCATGGGTTTATAGACGCCAACACCGGAACAGTGTATCAGACATTGCCATGGGACCATAGGGGATGGCACGGCGGGAGCGGAAACAAAGGTTGTTGTAACAATACTCATATAGGAGTGGAGATGTGTGAACCGTCGCAGATAAAATACACGTCCGGAGGGCGGTTTACATGTACCGATACAGCGGCGGCAAAAGCGGCAGTAGGTCGAACGTATACGGCGGCGGTGGAACTGTTCGCATACCTCTGTAAGCTGTACGGATTAAACCCGATGACGGACATATGCAGCCATAAGGAAGGGTGTGCAAAAGGTATCGCAACCAATCATGGCGACCCAGAGCATTTATGGAACGGTCTTAGCACGGGCTATACAATGGACGGTTTTAGACGTGATGTAAAAAACATGATGAACAATGAAGGAGGACTTACCGTGACACAGTACGAGGAATTAAAGACGGCAATAGCGGAGCTTGCTAAAAAGAACGCCGC
>CANRAG010000146.1 GCA_947628515.1 uncultured Clostridia bacterium
AAAATACTGTTCAGCATAATTCTTCCTATTTCACTTCCGGGTATCGCGACGGTGGGACTGTTCTACGCGCTCGCGTACTGGAACGAATGGTACAAGGCACTTCTGTATATCCATACGGAATGGAAGTACCCGCTGCAATATCTCATAATGCAAATTCAGAAGAACATACAGTATGTACAGCAGAACGCCGCGCAGGCGGGAGTTGTAACGGACGGTCTTGTTCCGGCGGAAACCACGCAGATGGCAACGGCCGTTGTAACGATAGGACCTATCATTTTACTGTATCCGTTCCTCCAGAAATATTTTGTGCAGGGTCTTACAGTGGGCTCGGTTAAGGGTTAATGAATAGGAGGTAGAATATGAATAAAATATTTAGACGGTTAATGACCTCCGCGCTTGCGATTTCGCTTGCGGTTCCGGTATTGTCGGGCTGCGCGCTGTCGGGCGGTGTTGATTCCGATACGATAAAGGTTATGCTTTCCGGACAGAAGCCCACGGGCTGGGATCAGGTAATGGCCGAATACGAAAAGACCGGCGAAAAGTAGACGGGAGTAAAGCTTTCGGTTGAATGGGTATCGCCGGGTGATTACAAGGAAAAACTCAATCTCCGCATGATAGGTTCGGAAAACTATGACCTTGTATTTGACGCTCCGTTTAATAAGCTAAAGACATTTGCGGCATACGAGATGTACGTTCCGCTTGAGGACTATGTGACAAGCGGAGAATATCCGAACCTCAAAAAGGCGTTCCCGGAAAAGATAGTGGACGCAAACTATTATTTCGGACACCTTTACGGTCTGCCTATGATGCGCACCTACGGCAACGGTATCGACTGTGTTTATTACAGAAAGGACATGGCGAAAAAATACGGCATTGGCGACGACGGACAGATAAACAGCTATGACCAGTTGCAGGCGTTCTTTGACGCGGTGGCGGAAAACGAGCCTAAAATGACGCCGTTTGCGGTAACGGGCTCGCGAGGCTTCTACAGCCTGTTCGCGCAGGATACGCTTGATTTCGCAAAGAACCATATTGTTCGCTTTAACCTCGGCGCGTTCGCACACATCCTCTTAAACGAGGACAACACGGAGGTAGTTGATATTGTATTTGAAGGCGAGGATTTGTCGCGCTACGAAAAATTCCCCGAAAAATACCGCGACGGCGAGCTTTTGGGCAATGCGAGACTTAAAAAGCTTCGTGAATGGAATAAGTACCTTGAAAGAGACTCGCTCAACCGTAAGGACGCGTGGGCGATGGTAACGGGACTTCAGGCGGCGGCAATGGTGGATAACCTTGACACCTACGAGCAGAAGGTTACGGATCTTGCCTCATCGGATAAGACCGCGGAGCTTGGCACGTTTATTTTAAATGACGGCGTCAGAAATATGGAGCCGGAGGCGAGAGTGACCGATCTCAAGGGCAATAACTTCATCTGTATCCCCGCATGGTCGAAAAAGACCGACAAGGTTCTTAAATTCCTTGACTGGCTCTATGCCAACGAGGATAACCACGACCTGTTCGAGCTTGGTATCGAGGGCGAGAACTGGAAGGCGGTGGGCGAGGATAAATATGAGCAGCTCACGCCTAAAGACCGCGAGGCATACTCATTCCCGGGCTATGTTCTGACATGGAATCCCAATTTTGTAAGGTTCCAGTCGTCGCTTCCGGATGATATTTACGAGTATAAGAAGTATGACCTTGAAGCGGACGCATACTACGAAAGCCCGCTTGCCGGCTTCACTTTCGACACATCCAATCTGCAAACCGAAACGTCGGTAATATCCGGTATCACATCCAAGGTATCGACCGCGCTCGAACACGGCGCTCTCGATAATCCTGTTGAGGTTAAGCAGCAGAACACCGCAGAGTGTCTCGAAACGGGCAATCTTGACGTAATCCGCGAGGAGGCAAAGCGGCAGATCAACGAATTCTTAAAGAACAAAAACAGCAAGTAATATTTTAAGGCGATTGCGTTTTCGCAATCGCCTTAACTTTAAAAGGAGTTTAGGCATGATTAATTTAACCGGTAATGAAAAGCAATGGATTGATGAGATATGGAACAAAATCGACGGCAAGATGAAGGTTGTCGCAAAGAAGAATATGAACAAGATACCGTATACGGTGGATGAAAACGGAGATTTTACAGACTGTGCGACGGGCGAGTGGCCGTATGATATTTCATGGTGGACCAACGGCTTCTGGCCGGGGTATATGTGGCTTCTATATGTCGGCACAAAGGATGAGGTCTACAGACAGACTGCCGAAACGGCGGAAAAGCTGCTCGATAACGCCTTTGCCGAATACGGGCATCTTCACCATGACGTGGGGTTTATGTGGCATATAAGCGCGGGCGTGAATTATCGTCTGACCGGCAGCAAGCCGTCAAGACTGCGCGCTCTTTACGCGGCGGATTTCCTCGCCGCGCGCTATAATCCGGTGGGGCAGTACATACGCTCGTGGAACGCCGACGCCGACACCGACGGCTATAACAAGCTCATAATAGATTCAATGATGAATATACCGCTGCTATACTGGGCGGCAAAGGAGCATGACGACGAGCGCTTTAAGCAGATGGCGATTAACCACGCGAACACCGTTATGCGCACGCATATACGTCCGGACGGAACGGCGCATCATATTGTTGAGATAAATCCTAAAACGGGGGAGGCGATGTTCCCCCTGGGCGGACAGGGCTACGAGGTGGGTTCGACATGGACGCGCGGTCAGGCGTGGGCGATATACGGGTTTGCGCTTTCGTATATACATACGGGCGATGAGAAATATCTTGCGACCGCAAAGAAGGTTGCCAACGCGTTTATAGCCTGCGCGGCGGTTCGGGACTGGATCGTGCCGCTCGACTTCCGTCAGCCGCCGGAGCCTGAGATATACGATACGACAGCGGCGGCATGCGCGGCGTGCGGGCTTATAGAGATTGCAAAGGTCTGCTCGAAATATGATGTAAAAAACTATCTTGACGCGGCTTTGCGGCTTTTAAAAGCGATAGACGAAAAGGCGGCGGACTATACCACCGATAACGATAACCTCTTAAACTACTGCTCGGAGGCGTATTATCCGGGCAGGGGCGAGGCGGGGCTGAACACCGCTATTATCTACGGCGATTACTACTACACCGAGGCAATATATAAGCTAAAAGGATTTGAACCGTTATTCTGGTAAATAAAGGAAGGGATATTATGTATAAAAGGGCAATTTCGGCCGCGCTGGGCGCAGTTCTCGCCGTGTCGGCGGCGGCGCCGATTTGCGTGTCGGCAAAGGAGGACACGGCTTTGACACAGTCGGAAATAATAGATAAGCTTGTGCTCGGCAACAGCGAGTCGGAGGCAGCGCACGGCTTTACGGAAACAAACACGGTATCAGGCGTTGATAATAAGCTTGAGCCGCAGTATAAAGATGAAAACGGAATATGGCAAAGCGGCGGACTGGGCGATGGACTGTCGTACCGTCAGATGGTCGTTCCGCCGGAGGGCGAAAACGGAATGATACAGTTCACGCTAAACGCCGATCCGGGCAAGGTTACATATATAACAGTCCGCGTTTCCGGCTCGCAGTACGGCAGGGGAAACCTGCTTATGTACGGAGAGGGCGGCGATACGTCCGTGCTCGACGCGTACAGCGGCAGAGAGTTTTCGGAGCTGTATAACGGTCAGTACGAGGAAGGCGCGGTATGCTACGGACGCTATTATTATGACACCTATAAAATTCCGGAAGGCATGGTCGGCGCGGACGGCAAGGTAACGCTGTCGATATGGCATAAGGGCGCGATGGACTCATACGGCACCTCGACATACAAGCCGGTAACGCAGCCTTCGGTATATATCTATGACATATACTCGTCAAGCGAGCCGTATTTTGTACCCGACGACGATTTTGCGGGTATGGGCAAGGCTCCGGAGCCGAAGCTGCCGGACACCTCAAAATATAACATGACCGCGTATGAGTATCTGTGCAAAGAGGTTAACGATATGACCGACAAGGTTATGTCATGGCAGCTGTACGGACCGGAATGGGAAAAGAAAAAGACCGGCGAAAACTCGTATTATGCCGGCGCGGTATTGAGGAACACGCCCGTTACCGAGGCTGATTTGACGGGAGAGGGCGACGCTGTTTCGCGCCGTTACGCGCAGAACGCAATTCTGCACCAGAACTGGTCAACCATGTCAAATCTCATGGTACTCGCGAACGCGTATATCTTTGAATTTTCCGGCGACAAGCACAACAACCCCGAAATACTCGACCGCTATTTCGCATTGCTCGACTTCTACGAAAGAGCGCAGGATTCAAAGGGCGGCTGGTGCTATTTCCAGAGCGGCGAGGACAAGGGCAAGTGGCTCGGCGCGTCGCTTGACGGAACGGGGCAAAGGCTCACGGGCGACTACTGGCCGCTCATGTCGCTCGGCGCGGACGCCATGATAGAATCATATATCATGCTCGACAATTATGTTAAAAACTGCGGCAACCGGGAGGTGCTTGCCGATTACGAAAAGCATCTTGACGAGATTATAGACGGGGACCTGACCGGCGCGAATAACCGAACAAGACGCGATTTCTACATGGATATGTTCGGCAGACTCCGCGACAGAATGGCAAATCCGTCAAGGGGCGTGGGTGATTTCTACGCGCCGACAAACCGCGCGGGAACGGCGAACCAGGATTTCGGCTACGCGTATAACGCGAACCTTATCATGCATCTTATCTCCGACGGCAAGACCGTCAATTCGGAGTTTAAGGCGGAGGATGATAAACAGTATCTTGATATGGTAAAATACAAGTACGGAGAAATGGCTGACGGCGAAAAATGGTTTTCAAGCGAGGACAGTCTCGGACTTGAAGGCGGCGCGTCGCACGGCGGCTGGTCGGGCGACTACGGCACTCTGCTTATAAGGATTACAAACGAGTATGCCGAATGCAGTCCGTATCTTGGCGCGGAGGCGAAGGAGATATTTGCAAATCAGGCGTATAACGCGTATGAGGCGAGCAAATATTTCTTCTATCCGTCCGTAAAGCCGGACGGCAGCCCGACGCTTGCGTCCGAATGTTTCGCGTCGTCGAGAAAGGACGGCTACGGCCTGCATTCATCGTACCCCATGGGCGGATTTACCGCTGCAGAGCTTAATTCCGACGCGGCGTTAAGGTATATGGAGCTTTATATCGAGCACGACATGGGCTATAACAATACCATACGCAGTGATTTCGAGGTTACGCAGTCGCCGCATATCTACACAAACTTAGTGGACTGTCAGAACATTTTAAAATACTATAAGACGGTGGAAAAGCTCATGGAAAGCGGCAGGATTCCGTATCTTCCCATGGAGGATGAGCATGAGGATTTCGCGTACTATAACGCCGACGCGCACGAGATAGTGTTTAAGAACAATGGCGACAGGGCGTATATAACAATGCAGTTCCGCCGTAACGATTGGACATATAACGATTATACGAGAATACATTTCTCAAACGGCCGCGAGGACAGAACCGCCGAGGTGCGCTCGCGTCATGAGGGGGATGTGTATACATGGCAGGACTACACGCATCTTACCGACGGCGGAAAACCGTATACGCATACGCGCTTTAACGCGTACGAGGAGGTTAAATACGGCAAATACATATGCGGTATAAACGACTCAAAGACTGATACGTCCGTCGGGCAGCAGGGAAAGGTTTATTATGCCGATACCACCGGAGTTACAAAGGCGAAGGATCTTATAAGCGGAAAGCTGTATGAAACGAATGACGGCAGCGATATAGTTGTTCCCGTAGCGGAACGGGGAGCGGTTGTCCTTGAGGTTATGGAGAGGGCGGACACATCGGACGTTAGCGTTATCTATAAGACCGGAAACCGCGTTCTCGGGTTTGACGCCGACACGGTGCGGACGGGCGAAACCGTAACGGCTAAACCGAAATTCTTTGACGGCTGCAGCCCCGAGGACAAATCCGAAAAGACCGTCACCGCATCGGGAGATACAAGGATCGAATACGAGTACAAGGCGAACGCCATGCCG
>CANRAG010000147.1 GCA_947628515.1 uncultured Clostridia bacterium
TTTTTACTACAACAGCCTTACAATTTTTGCCGAGTTTGCACCATTTTTTAAAGTTGGATTCTAAAAACAGGTATTATGCCAAATCTCAACGACAAATTGTATTATAACAGAAATGATTTGCTTTGTCAAGAGGAAATTTGTATTTTCTCATTGTCAAAAATGCACAAAAAGGCGGGGATTATTTGTTGGTTTTCTATAAGTTAACTTCAAATAAATTTATTGAAAAAATTCCCGTAAAATGTTATAATATACAATAAGGTATATTTGAAAAAATTATCTCTATATCAAAATAACGGAGGTTATATCATGGGAACAGTTGATAAACTGACTGAGCTTCAATTCCGCAGGAACAAGATTGAGCAGGGCGGCGGCGAAGCGAAAATCAAGAAACAGCATGATTCCGGTAAGCTCACCGCTCGCGAGCGCATAGAGGCGCTTTTGGACGAGGGCAGCTTTGTCGAAATCGATGCTTTTGTCAACCACAGATGTACCGAATTCGGTATGGACGCGGTTGAGGCTCCGGGAGAGGGTGTCGTTACAGGCTACGGTACCGTAGACGGACGTCTTGTCTACGTCTACTCGCAGGACTTCACTGTAATAGGCGGCTCGCTTGGTGAGATGCACGCAAAGAAGATTTGCAAGGTAATGGATATGGCGGCTAAGACCGGCGCGCCGATAATCGGTATGAACGATTCGGGCGGCGCCAGAATTCAGGAGGGTATAGACGCCCTTTCGGGATTTGGCGAAATCTTTTTCCGCAACACCGTAAACAGCGGCGTCATTCCGCAGATAAGCGTCATTATGGGCCCCTGCGCGGGAGGCGCGGTATATTCGCCCGCCATTACGGATTTTATATTCATGGTGGACAAAACATCAAAGATGTTTATAACAGGCCCGCAGGTAATCCAGTCCGTAACGGGCGAGGAGGTATCCGCGGAGGATTTGGGCGGCAGCAAGGTTCACGCGACAAAGTCAGGCGTATGCCATTTCGCATGTCCGTCAGACGAGGCCTGCATAGAGGAAATAAAGAAGCTTTTAAGCTATCTTCCGTCAAATAATCTTGAAGAAGCGCCGTATTTAGAGCCTACCGACGAGATTAACCGTCTTTCCGAAAGGCTCACAACCATCGTGCCCGACAGCCCGAACGCCGCGTATGACGTAAAGGATGTAATTGCCGAGATCGTGGATAACGGCGAGTTTTTGGAGGTGGCAAAGGATTTTGCCCAGAATATCGTTATAGGCTACGCGAGAATGAACGGCGCGAGCGTCGGAATTGTCGCTAACCAGCCTAAGGTCAAGGCAGGCTCGCTCGATATTGACGCGTCTGACAAGGCGGCGAGATTTATAAGAACCTGTGACAGCTTTAATATCCCCATTATCACGCTTACGGACACGCCGGGCTACTTCCCGGGTGTTGACCAGGAGCAGGGCGGTATTATCCGTCACGGCGCTAAGCTGCTGTACGCGTATTCGGAGGCGACGGTTCCGAAAATCAACGTAATCACAAGAAAGGCTTACGGCGGCGCGTATATCGCGATGAGCTCAAAGCATCTTGACACGGATATTGTAATGGCATGGCCAACGGCTGAAATTGCGGTAATGGGCGCGGAAGGCGCGGCTAACATCATATTTAAAAACGATATTGCCCGCAGCTCGGATCCGATTGCCACAAGAGCCGACAAGGTAGCGGAGTACAGAAATAAGTTTGCCACACCGTTCGCGGCGGCGGCGCGCGGATATGTTGACGACGTTATCGAGCCGGATTCGACAAGGCCAAGAATTATCGCGGCGCTTGAGATGCTAAGCTCAAAGCGCGTTACACGTCCCGCCAAAAAGCACGGAAATCTCCCTGTTTAATTACAGAGAAAGGAGATACGGATAATGGATTTGAGTTCAGGATCACATCTTGTAACAGGCAAGGGCATAACCATGAGTGAAGCGCTCGGCATGGGCGGCGAGACGGTCGTGATAGGTCTCGGAATAGTATTTGCCGTGCTTGCTATATTGATGATTGTATTGTACATCTTCGGTGTGATATTCAATAAGAAACCGAAAGCGGACCCGACGCCGCAAAAGGCGGAGGAAGCGCCCGTTATGCAGGCGGCGGAGGCTGTACAGGAGGAGGACGAGGATGAGCTTATCGCAGTCCTTACCGCCGCTGTCGCGGCGAGCCTCGGAACCTCGACCTATAATTTGCGGATTAAGTCATACAGACGCGTTCCGCCCAAGCGTCCCGCATGGAACAGAGCGGGTATAAACGATGTAATCGGAAATAGATTTTAATAGAACAGAAAGGAAGAACTAAACTATGAGAAAGTTTAATATTACAGTTAACGGAAAGACCTATGAGGTTGACGTTGAAGAGGTGGGCGGCGCGCCTGTATCCGCACCCGCTCCCGCGCCAAAGCAGGCTCCCGCCGCTGCGGCAGCGCCCAAGCCGGCAGCGCCGAAGGCGTCAGGCACGATGGGCGCCAAGAAGGTAACGGCGCCAATGCCCGGCACGGTTGTATCAATCAAGGTAAACGTGGGCGACCAGGTTAAATCCGACACGCTCGTCGCTGTTTTGGAGGCAATGAAGATGGAGAATGAAATCTTTGCCGGAGCGGACGGCGTAGTCGCAAGCGTGAACGCGAACGCCGGCGACAGCGTAAACACAGGCGACGTATTGGTTTCATTAAACTGATACACGGCAAATAAAACGGAAAGTGGTGACAAAAAGTGTTAGAAAGTTTCGTAAGCTTTTTAAGCAATACGGGCGCTGCCGCTCTGTTTCAGAACGGGGGGCTCGATGCTTTAAAAACCATTATAATGCTCGCTGTTGCCTGTGTACTTTTGTATCTTGCGATAGTAAAGAAATATGAGCCGCTGCTGCTTCTGCCCATAGCTTTCGGTATGCTTCTTACAAATCTGCCGATGCTTAGGGACTCAAGCGCGATTATGATGCATACGGAGTGGTTTACCGACTCACAATATATGATAAACGAGCACGGACACATGAACATCGACGTCGGCATGGTCGTTCGAAACGGCGGTCTTTTGGATCTTTTGTACCTCGGCGTTAAGCTCGGTATCTACCCGCCGCTTATCTTTGTCGGCATAGGCTGTATGACCGATTTCGGCCCGCTCATTGCCAACCCGAAGAGTATTCTTCTCGGCGCGGCGGCACAGTTCGGCGTGTTCTTTACATTTATCGGCGCATTGGTACTCAGCGCGTGCATTCCCGCTCTGGGCTGGGGCGTTAAGGAGGCCGCCTCAATCGGTATAATCGGCGGCGCGGACGGCCCGACGGCAATTTATGTTACAAAATCACTCGCTCCGGCATTGCTTCCGGCTATAGCTGTGGCGGCATATTCATATATGGCTCTGATACCCATTATACAGCCGCCGTTTATGAAGCTGCTTACCACCAAGAAGGCGAGAGGGATTGTAATGGAGCAGCTAAGGCCGGTATCGAAAACGGAAAGAATATTGTTCCCGATAGTTGTTACATTGGTTGTCGCGTTTATAATTCCGGACGCGGTTTCGCTTGTCGGATGCCTTATGCTCGGTAACCTGTTTAAGGAATCGGGCGTGTGCGACAGACTGAGCAAGACGGCGCAGAACGAGCTTATGAATATCGTTACGATATTCCTCGGCGTAACCGTCGGCGCTACGGCAAACGCCGCGTCATTCCTTACCGCGTCAACGCTCGGCATTGTATGCCTCGGCCTTGTCGCGTTCATATTCTCGACCTGCGGCGGACTTTTGCTCGGCGATATTATGTGTATACTGACAAAGGGCAAGGTCAACCCGCTTATAGGCTCGGCAGGAGTAAGCGCCGTGCCGATGGCGGCGAGAGTTTCGCAGACGGTCGGACAGAAGGAAAATCCGTCAAACTTCCTGCTCATGCACGCCATGGGCCCGAATGTTGCGGGAGTTATAGGCTCGGCTGTTGCGGCCGGAGTATTCCTTTCGATGTTCAACGGTCTGTAATTATCTTAGAAGAAGGAGTGAAATAAAATGGCAAATACAACAATTGATCCTAAGCCGGTAAAGATTACCGAAACAGTCCTCCGTGACGCTCACCAGAGTCTTATAGCCACGCGTATGACGACTGCCGATATGCTGCCGATTGTGGAGAAGCTTGACGATATAGGCTATCATTCGCTTGAGGCATGGGGCGGCGCGACGTTCGACTCATGTTTGAGATTTTTGAAGGAGGACCCGTGGGAGAGGCTTCGCAAGATTAAGGATAAGGCTAAGAAAACGCCGCTGCAAATGCTTTTCAGAGGTCAGAACATACTCGGCTACAGCCACTATGCCGACGACGTTGTGCGCTATTTCGTGCAGGCGTCAATTGCAAACGGTATAGATATTTTAAGAATTTTCGACGCGCTAAACGATGTGCGCAACCTCGAAGCGGCGATAAACGCGACAAAGGAATACTGCGCCAAGGAGGGCAGGGGGCATGTTCAAGCCACTGTCTGCTACACCACATCGGAGTTCCACACAAACGAGAAGTTCGTGGAACTTGCAAAGCAGCTTGAGAGCATGGGCGCGGATTCAATCTGTATAAAGGACATGGCAGGTCTTTTAAGACCGTATGTCACATATGATTTGGTTAAGAAGATGAAGGCGGCTGTTAAAATCCCAATTCAGCTCCACACCCACTACACGTCCGGCGAGGCGTCAATGGTATATCTTAAAGCCGTTGAGGCCGGCGTAGATGTTATCGACTGCGCTATGTCGCCGCTCGCTTTGGGCACATCGCAGCCGGCTACGGAGCCGATGGTTGCGGCGTTCCAGGGTACACCGTACGATACGGGCTATGATATGAATAAGCTCATAGAGATACGCGACTATTTCGAGCCGCTGCGTCAGAAGTACCTCGAAAGCGGACTTTTGAACACGAAGGTAATGGGAGTTAACGTAAATACTCTGAAATACCAGGTACCGGGCGGTATGCTTTCAAACCTCGTTTCGCAGCTGAAGCAGATGAACGCGGAGGATAAGTATGACGAGGTTCTCGAAGAGGTTCCGCGCGTCAGAGCCGATCTCGGCTACCCGCCGCTTGTAACCCCGTCGTCGCAGATCGTAGGCACACAGGCGGTATTCAACGTAATCCTGGGCGAGCGTTACAAGAACGTAACCAAGGAGGTTAAGGGTATCGTTCGCGGCGAGTACGGCAAGTGTCCGGGCGAGATTTCGGAGGAAATCGTCAAGAAGGTCATTGGCGACGAAAAGAGAATTACCTGCCGTCCTGCCGATCTTATAGAGCCGCAGCTTGAAAAGCTGAAGAAGGAGTGCGCGCAGTACATCCGCCAGCCGGAGGACGTGCTTTCATACGCGCTGTTTCCGAAGCAGGCCGAGGACTTCTTTAAGTACCGCGAGGCACAGCTTGACAAGGTGGATAACACACTCGTTGACAGGGATAACAAGGTTTATCCCGTATAACCTGAAAAATACCGCCGCGCATGGCTCGCCATGCGGGCGGTATTTTTAAATTTCCGTATTTCGGGCGGAAATTTAAAAAAATAAAAATTTTTTTAAAAAATTGCAACCTTTTGGCATGTTTCGGAGTATTATATATAGAAGGATATTTTATGGAGGTATGGATATGAAAAAGATTATAGTACCCGTTCTGTGCGCTGCCGCGCTTTTTGCGCCCTGCGCGGCGGGGGCGGAGGACGCGGTGCGTATTTTAATAGATGAAAAACAGGTAGTCACGGAGGTGAGCCCGATTATTGAGAATGACAGAACCCTTGTTCCGCTTCGCGTCATAAGCGA
>CANRAG010000148.1 GCA_947628515.1 uncultured Clostridia bacterium
TGCGTGATTAGCTCAGTTGGTAGAGCACCTGACTCTTAATCAGGGTGTCCAGGGTTCGAACCCCTGATCGCGTACCACCTAAAAACCGCTTAAACACTATGTTTGAGCGGTTTTTGTATTATCGTCCGTCCTCATGCACAAATACATATCCTGTCTCACTCGGTTTGAATATACTATAGTCGCCCCTGTGCTGTATTTTATGGCGTGGGGTCGTGAAACACGAATTTAGCCTTTATAGATTGTAGTTTCCTTTATCTTATTGGGCTATTGGATTTATAATATGTACGCTTCACATCAATTATATTATAGGAAATTTGATTTTTAATATAATAATCAGTATCCTCTACAATGAATGTTTCCGGTATGTATATATCGTGCCTCATGTCATATTTCAGCCCTAAGATAACATATTGATTGTCGTATTGCTTATACAACAGATAACGGGACAATATAGATGTCTTATTGACTTTGGAACTGTCAAAGTCTACAATAATTTTTGAGGTCATAAGGTCGTCAAAATTCAAAAAATACGTCAGACGATTATAGATTTTTGAGTAAAATTTACTCTTTTGGATAAGCGCATCATTTATTCTGCCGTTTGAAATTCGCTTGAATATACTGACAGATGAATTATTTGCTTTATTTCTATCAACCTGTACAATATCAGTTAAATAGTGCAATCCGGCAAGGTGGTAAAAATACTGCGCACGAAACTCTACGTCAATATCAATGCCGCAATCCAAAACAAAGGTATAATTATACCCGATATATTTTTTATATATTTCCGCGCAGCTCTTTAGTAGATCCATATCCTTCCCACCTTACGTAAAAACGCCCCTATATTTCAAGAGGCGTTAATTACAAAATAATGCTTTTGTTTCTCGGCTGTACGCCTATTCAGGAGCAGCGAAGCAATAACTGCCGAATGAACCTCCACAATTCCTACCTGACAAAGAGAATTGTATCTCAGGTCACTATTATTATACCACAAATGAGCCGAAAATGCAACTGTTTTTGTGAAAATATTTTACGATTATAGAACAAAATTTATACATGTTTACAGGTTTAAAAGCCGCAAAGGATATAATGCAAAAAGCGCGAGGAGTTATGATAACGAGCGTCGGAGAATAGAAAGCCGGTCGGGCGAATATATGCGTTTTACTGCCGTTATTTTAAATGGGAGCAGCGCTCTGCTTTTTGCCGTGCCGGACGGGGCGGCGGCTCTATAAGACCATTTCCAAATATATCAATTTATAACATTATTTAGTAGATTTATATTGACTTTGTTTTGCTGTTATGCTATAATTATACCAATAATTCGTTTAAAGAAGGGAGGTTTTTTATGCAAATTAATGACTTTGAGCCAAGGAAGGTGTTTGAGTTCTTTTCTGAAATCGCCGCCATACCCCACGGTTCCGGCAATACCGCGCGGCTGGCGGAATATTGTATCAGGTTTGCCGATGAAAGGGGGCTTGAAGCGTACCGTGATGATTACGGGAATGTAATGATTTTTAAGAACGCGTCTGCGGGATACGAAACAAGCGAGCCGGTGATTTTACAGGGGCATCTTGATATGGTGTGTGAAAAGCGCGCGGACTGCCCTAAGGATATGGAGCGCGAAGGAGTCGATATTCTGACCGACGGCGAATATTTGTACGCCGACGGGACCACGCTCGGTGGGGACGACGGCATAGCCGCAGCGTATATTCTCGCGCTGCTTGACGACGCGTCCGCAGAGCATCCGCCCATAGAAGCGTTGCTTACGGCGGATGAGGAAACGGGACTGCGGGGCGCGAACGCGCTTGATGCGTCGCGGCTTAAGGGACGGCGGCTTATAAATCTTGACTCAGAGGAAGAAGGAGTGCTTACGGTAAGCTGCGCGGGCGCGGCGAGGGTTAGCTGTAAGATACCGGTGGATGAAATATTCGCGGACGGTATGGATGCCGTTAAGATTACAATAAGCGGTCTTTTGGGCGGACATTCGGGTGTTGATATAAACAAAAATCGGAAAAACGCGGCGAAGGTGCTTGGAGAACTGCTGTATGAACTTAATTGCAGAACTCGTATTTATATTACGTCTATTTCCGCAGGCGGCAGGTTGAATGTCATTACTCCGTTGGCGGAGGCGGTTATATGCGTTGAGGATGCAAAGACCGCGCGGGGCGTTATAGCGGAGTTTGATAACGCGCTGAGACAAGAGCGCGTTTTGTATGAGCCGAACGCGAGGGTATTATGCGGGGAGATTGGCACAGTGGAAAAATGCGCCGACGTCGCGGGCACGAGGAAAATTATATTCAGTATCATGCAGTCGCCTTTCGGCGTGCGCGCGATAAGCGAGGATATACCGGAGCTTGTTCAGACCTCGTCAAATCTCGGTGAGGCCGTATACAAAAACGGCATGCTCGCGCTCAATTTTATGCTCCGTTCGAATTCCGACTCCGACAAGAGCGCTATTGTGAAGGAACTGAAATCGCTTACGGAGTATATCGACGGAGAATTTGAGGTAGGCGATAATTATCCCGCATGGGAGTATCGAAAAGTCTCGCCGCTAAGAGACGCCATGGTTAGAATTTATGAGGATATGCACGGCAGAAGCCCGAAGGTGTGCGCTATTCACGCGGGGCTGGAATGTGGAATACTGACCGAAAAGCTGCCGGGCGCGGATATGGTTTCGATAGGTCCGAATATGTACTGTGTGCATACGCCCGACGAACGGCTCGAAATCAAGTCCGTAATGCGTTGCTGGGAGTATCTTTTGCGGATTTTGAAGGAATTAAAATAACGGGGAAATTTAGAATGAGGAGAAAAAATTATGATTAAAGACGGTTTTATGTATATAGCCGCGCTTATATTCATAGCGGCTTTGCTTGTATACCTACCCAAAATTTTCAAGGGTAAAACGGCGCAGAAAATTTTTAAATTCGCGCCGCCGATAGTTCTTATTTATCTTGGACTTATGCTTTTATGCACGATTAAGTTGTGGGATCTTGAAGCGACGTCCGAGGCTTACACCGCGCTGAAAAATCCTATTTTGTACGCGATGCTGTTTATAATGCTGCTGCGGTGCGATTTGAAGAAGATTGTGCGTCTCGGACCGAAGATGCTTATCGGCTTTTTCTCGGCAACGTTGTCAATCGGTCTTGGATTTGTATTGTCCTATGCTATTATGCACAAAGTGCTCGGAGCGGATGCGTGGCAATCGCTCGGCGCGCTCTGCGGCAGTTGGATGGGCGGCGGCGGAAATATGCTTGCAATCCAGGCGGCGCTGGACGTACCGGAGTCGTCAATGGCGTATGCACTTGTTATGGACTCGATATGCGCCACGCTCTATGTTATGTTCCTGCTATGGGCAATTCAGATGTCGGATAAGTTCAATAAATGGACCAAGGCCGACACGCATCTTATAGACAGCGTGGGTCGGGCACTCGAAGCGGAGGCGGCGGCGAATACAAAGCCGCTTGTATGGCAGAACATAATGATTCTTGTGGGCGCCGGACTGTTGGTTTCGGCAGTATCGCAGGCTCTGGGAAACGCTATAAACGGCGTTCTTCCTTTCTTTGACAAAGCTACATGGACAGTGCTGGTGGTAACGGTTCTCGGACTTGTATTCGCGCTTACTCCGTTCGGCAAGCTTAGAGGCACGGAGGAAATCTCAAATACAATGCTCTATATAGTAATCGCGCTTATAGCGTCACGCGCGGATTTGTCCGCAATGGGCAACGCACCCGCATGGCTGCTTTCGGGATTTATCATTCTTGCCATACATGTGATTATAATGATAGTTCTCGCAAAGCTTTTAAAGCTCGACATATTTACGGCGGCCGTGGCGTCGCTGGCAAATATCGGCGGTACGGCGACCGCGCCCGTGCTTGCCGGAACATACAGCAGTGCGCTTGTTCCCGTGGGAATAATCATGGCGTTGCTGGGATATGTAATAGGTACGGGCGGCGGTTTGATTGTCGCTCATCTTATGAGTATAATCGCATAAAAAAGCTGCGGCAAAACTCATTTGAGTTTTGCCGCATTCGTCATATGCGAATGATTTCATATTCGCCCGTTCTTTGCAATTTTTCCAACGCGGCAGCTTCGTTTTCTTTTTTCACGAAGATATAATCCGTGTTAAATGTGGAAACCGCAAATATTCCTATTTTTTCTTCCGCTAATAATGATGAAATTTTTGAAAGTATGCCCGTCAGAGAGAAATCCAATACCCCTTCTATTCGGAAACCTCTCCAGCCGTCCTCGCGTTCGATGGTATTCTCCGGCGCGTCCGCCGTTTTGCAAACCACGGAATTTTCTTCATCGGTTTTACCTGTAAAACAATATTCCGCGTTAAACTTCACTCCGGAAAGGTCAGCGACCTTGCATATTGTAAAATCGCCATTAATGCTTTTTATTTTCATCTTCATTTCCACCCTCCGCAAACTTCTGATTTATTGCAATCGCTTATTTTTGTTCGTTTATAGCATAATTATACCATACGCATTCATGTTCTGTCCAGCCTATATTTTGTTATAGTTTTTGCCCAATTTCATAAGCAATATTAAGCAGAGAAAAAATATATATTTTGTGTTGACAAAATGGTTTTATAGATATATAATATAAATAGAAAAAGGCAAGACCTCAAACGGTTAGCCAAAAAATATTTAGTTACAGAGTAACCGCATTCCTTGAGCTACCGGAGCGGTTACTTTGCATTTATAGCAAACGCTATTAAAATAATAATCACATATAATGTTATTTCTAACACTTTTGAAATTACTTTTTTCATAGTCGACCACCTCCTTAGAGCATTTCATATTAACTATTGTTATATGTTCTTAGGTGCATGCAATACATAGGTGGCTAACCGTCCGATTTAAATCGTTTTCAGTCTTACCCTTTTCTGCCTTGCATAAGCAAGGAAAAAGATGTCGGATTATTCCGACAAAGGTATTATATATCAATATTTCTATTTTTTAATATAACTTTTCGGGTATTCAGGTTTGAATATTCTTGTTTTGTGTTCGTTATAAAAGTTTGTGTTGCAAAAAACGCAGGCTTTATATAATTAAAATACTTTTATGGCGAACAGCTTTTATTATAGTGTTTTTTATATAACAACAAAATGTGTGGTAACATTAAATCTAAGCCGCGTTTTATGTGTGGTACGGATTTGTGCCACGCTTTTTTAATTGCGTGAAAATATCTTACATAACAAGGTGGTGGTTATTATGTTTTCAGTAATAGTATTGTTTTATATTGGTTCTGAAAATGGATTATAGCAATATATAAGTAAACCTATTATTATCAATAACAGAATAGATAAAAACAGAAAGGACGATTTTTATGGAAGAAAAAAATATATTACATTATAAAAAGGAGTTGAAAATAAATGCCTAAAAGAAATAAAGTTATATGTAGTGGTTTATAGATGTAGGCTTTACCATTTCCTCCCGGAGAAAGTTTTTAAACGCATAAATGGTTTTTTCGGTTATGAATGATATGGTCAGAAATAAATTAAACGCGGCTTTTTGATGCTCGTATAGTCAGAATATAGTCAAACGTGTTTTTGGACGATAATATAAAAACCGCTCAAACGTGGTGTTTAAGCGGTTTTTAACTGGTGAATCATCCGGGAATCGAACCCGGGACAACTTGATTAAAAGTCAAGTGCTCTACCGACTGAGCTAATCCCGTTTTTAGAAGTTAACACCATATTTTTTTAGGAATAATTCATGTATAAAAACCTCGAATTTTGGCTTAAA
>CANRAG010000149.1 GCA_947628515.1 uncultured Clostridia bacterium
CTTTGACGTTGATATATACGGAAGCGCGGCGCTTGTGAACGATGACGGAGTAACGGCGCAGGTGTCGTTCGGAATGGATAACGGATACAAATGCGAGCTTGAAATATGGGGGAGCAAGGGCAGCATAACGGCAAGCCGGATATTTACGGCTCCGGTGGGGTTTGAACCGACAGCCGAGATAAAAACTGCCGGCGGAGCGGAAACAATAAAGCTCTCGGCGGACGATACGTTTAAAAAGTCGATAGAGCATTTCTGCATTTGCGTCAATGATAAGCAAGAACGGGAAAGCAACTATATAAAGATGATCAAACAGGCGGAGCTTGTGGATACGGTGAAGGAGTGCAAACAGTAATGGCAAATTTAAAGATAACAAAATTAGAGCTTCATGGAGTGTGTATTATAGAACCTACAGTTTTTTACGATAACCGTGGCTATAGCTGTGAGACTTGTTCTACACGCGATTTAAGAAATGCGGGAATACCGTTTGATTTTGTGCTTGATTATGAGGCGTATAACGCTCAAAAAGGTACTTTACGCGGAATACATTTTCAGAATAATCCACATCCACAGACCAAGCTTGTAAGAGTGCTGCATGGCTCGATTTTGGACTTTGTTGTGGATTTGAGAAAAGATTCGCCCACATATAAGAAATGGCTTAAGCATGAAATTTCAGCGGATAATCATAAACAAATATTAATTCCGAATGGATTCGGACATGCGTTTGTAACGCTTGAAGATGACACAAGAGTATTATATAAATTTGATGATTATTACAATGGGTCACTTGTTCGAACTGTTCGCTGGAATGATCCGGAAATAGGTATTGAATGGGGCGGAAATAATTTTATTATGTCAGAAGGAGATCGCAATGCTGTCAGTTTATGCGATAGCGATATTAATTTCACAGTGAAGGAGAATAGCTGATGAAGAAAGTTATAGTAACCGGCGCGGGTGGATTTATCGGCAGAAATTTAGTTAAATATCTTGCCAATAGCAATATCGTTTATGCGATATTGTACAATGAAAATGAAAAAAAGATTTTAGATAAATCATTAAATATAATTCCGATAGTAGGAGACTTAAATAATTGGGAAGAATTAGCATATCAAATTGATAGCAACGAAGACATAGATATTTTCTATCATTTGGCGTGGCAAGGAATTTCAGCGGCGGCGTATAAAGATATACAAATCCAGCAAAGTAATTTAAAAATGTCAATAAATTGTGCAATGTTAGCAAAACATGTTAAATGTAAAAAATTTGTTTTTGTTGGCTCTAATCAAGAATATCAGGTTGGTCAGTCAACAGTTGATGGCACCGTATCTAAAGCTAGCATTTATGGGGTTTGCAAATTTTGCGCAAGAAATTTGTGCCATATATTGCTACGAGATGCTATGGAATTTAACGCGGCAGCATTTACAAATGTATTTGGAGTAGGTGATTATTCAAAAAGAACAGCGAATTTCTTTATAAGCAAATTATCTCAAGGAGAGTCACTTAATTTGATAGAAGGGAATAATTTATATGATTGGACATATATAGATGATGCTGTCAAAGGATTAATAGCCGTAGGATTTAAAGGATCAAGCGGTAAACAATATTATATAGGCTCTAGAGTATTGCCGACATTTAGAAAGATTATTGAAAATGTCAGAGACATAATATGCCCGGAAGCCACACTGAATTTTGGTACATACAATGATAAAACGTTTACGGATTATTCACAGTTTGATCTTAATGCATTGTATATTGACACGGGGTTTGAGTGCAAAGCTGATTTTAAAGAAAGCATATTAAAAACAGCAGAATGGTTGATAGAAAAGCAACAAGAAAATAAGCAAACGAATAATACGGGGGGGGGTATAATCTAACTATATTTTTGTTCATATTTGCCGCTCGGGTGGTGGCAATATGAGCAAAGCAATTATTATAGGTGCCAATAGTTACATAGCCCGAAATCTATATATAGTTATGAAGGAAATCATGCCTGATTGTAATGTTTGTTTATATGATTATGCGCAAACACATGCAGATAGCGCTGAAGCATATACGAGTATAAAGATACTTGAAAAAGAATCGGTGGAGAAAATCGATTTTGATTGTGATGCGGTTTTTGTTTTTGTAGGTAAAACCGGGAGCATGAACGGATTTGAAGATAGCAATACATTTGTTGACATTAACGAAAAGGCGTTACTAAATATATTGAATGAATACAGGAAACAAAATTCGAAGGCAAAAATCATTTTTCCATCTACTAGGTTGGTATATAAAGGCAAAGATAAACCGTTGACAGAAGATTCGGAGAAAGAATTTAAGACTGTATATGCAATAAATAAATTTGCTTGTGAACAGTATCTTGAGCAGTATAGGAATTTATATGGAGTGAAATATTGTATATTTAGAATATGTGTGCCGTATGGAACGCTTATACAGAATGCATCATCATATGGGACAGCGGAGTTTATGATCAGCAAAGCCCAAAAAGGCGAAAATATCATATTATACGGAGATGGTGAAGTAAGACGGACTATTACTCATATATCGGATGTTTGTACAAATATGCTTGAAGGAGCATTTTCGGATTTATGTATAAACGACATATATAATATAGGCGGAGAAAATTACAGTTTAAAAGAAATGGCGGAATTGATCGCATCAAAATACGGAGTTCAAGTAGATTATGTTAAATATCCCATTGAGGCGGAAAAGATCGAGTCGGGAAGCACGGTGTTTGATGCTTCAAAATTAGAGAAACTAGGGATTAAAGCAAGACATAAGTACACGGATTGGATAAAAGAAGAGGTAATATAATGGGTGAAATAATAGTTGTCGGTACCGGATTTTCGGGCAGCATACTGGCGAGAAAGATAGCTGAAGAACTAGACAGAAAAGTAATCGTTGTGGAGAAACGTTCTCATATAGGCGGGAATATGTATGACGAATACGACGAGCACGGAATATTGATTCAAAAATACGGACCGCATTTCTTAAATACAAATAAATACTTTATTATTAAGTTTCTTAAGCAGTACGGAGAGCTTTTTCCGCATTGTACAAAGCTTTTAAGTTACCTTGATAAACGGTATATAAGGCTCCCTTTTAATTTTGAATCTGTTCAGCAGCTTCTTGGCGCGGAGCAATCGGAAACAATTATAAATAAACTGCGTAAAGTATTTTTTGGAAGAGACAGAGTTCCGGTGCTTGAACTGGTTGATTGCAAGGACGAGGATATAAACAGATTTGGCACATTTCTGTTTGAAAAAGCATTTAAAACTTACACATCAAAGATGTGGGGGATCCCGGTAGATAAGATTGATAAATATGTGCTTGACCGTGTTCCGAT
Organism: uncultured Clostridia bacterium; assembly: GCA_947628515.1. Lineage (GTDB taxonomy): Bacteria > Bacillota > Clostridia > UBA1381 > UBA1381 > Ornithomonoglobus. The sequence continues at coordinate 3,344 of CANRAG010000149.1, forward strand.
GGCGTTGAATTATGATGAGCGTTATCTTAACAAGGATTTTCAGTATTTGCCTAAAAATGGTTTTACTGATTTATTTAAAAATATGCTGGATCATCCTAATATAGATGTCATGCTTAATACCGATGCGCTTGAGTATATAACCTTTGACGAGAATGCTAAACGTATTTCGTATGATGGCAAAAATGTGGAGCTGTTGATATTTACGGGAGCCATAGATGAATTATTTAACTTGAAATATGGCAGTTTGCCATACAGGTCGCTTGATATACATTATGAATACCATAAGGATAATAGTGTTCTGCCGACTGAAATAATTTCATTCCCTCAGGCTGACGGCAAAACGAGAAGTACAGAATACAGAAAGATAATGTATGATGATAGGAACGTGTCAGGCAGCGTTGTAGCTACCGAATATCCGTTATGGTATGACAAAAATGCAGAGGTGGGAAATATACCGTATTATCCTGTTGTGACAGAGGAGAGCAATAGTATATATGAGAAATATCGACTCGAGGTGGAGAAGTACGGGAACATAGTATTGTGCGGAAGGCTAGCGGAGTATAAGTATTACAACATGGATATATGTATTGAACATGCATTAGAAAAATTTGAAGAGATACGCAAACGATTGGAGGAGAGTAAGTGAAGGGAATAATATTGGCAGGCGGAAAGGGTACAAGGCTGTATCCAAATACCATATCTGTATCGAAGCAGCTCTTGCCTATATACGATAAGCCGCTTATATACTATCCGTTATCGGTTTTACTGCTTGCGGGCATACGCGATATACTTATCATATCCACGCCGCAAGATATAGATAACTACAAAATCCTTCTCGGCAGCGGAGAAAGGCTCGGAATACGGATAGAATACGCCGTGCAGGACAAGCCGCGAGGGCTTGCGGATGCGTTTATAATAGGCGAGAAGTTTATAGGTAATGACAGTGTGTGCTTAGTACTCGGCGATAATGTATTTTACGGACAATATTTTTCGCCTATTCTTAAAAACGCGATGGAACAAGCGGAGGAATACGGAGCAGCAATATTCGGATATCCGGTAAAGAACCCGAAGGCGTTCGGCGTGGTTGAGTTTGACGAAAACAATAACGTGATCTCGATCGAGGAAAAGCCGGACAAGCCCAAGTCGAATTATGCTGTACCGGGACTGTATTTCTATGATAACGATGTGGTGGAAATAGCGAAGAATGTTAAGCCGTCCGCGCGAGGCGAGATAGAGATAACGAGCGTGAACAATGAATATTTAAAACGCGGCAAGCTCAAGGTAACGCTTATGGGCAGAGGCATGGCGTGGCTTGACACAGGCTCGCCAAAAGGGATGCATAAGGCGAGCGGATTTGTAAAGACAATACAGGAGATGCAGGGCTTTTACATATCATGCATTGAAGAAATAGCATGGCGGCGCTGTTTTATTGATACAAAGCAGCTGCAAAAATTGGGCGAAGAATTAAAGATGACCGAATACGGACAGTATCTGTTATCGCTTACGGAGGAATAAAAGAAGCAGACCGCAGTCTGCTTCGGCTACATATCAAACAAATCGGAATGTGAACCCGTGTCGATAAGAGTCAGAGTTAGAATATCATTTTCAATCATGTAGATAAGCAACCAATCGGGTGCTATATGACATTCGCGCAAGCCTTTAAGAGCGCCCTTTAGCGGGTGATCCTTATGCTTGGCGTCAAGCGGAATACCGTCTAAAAGAGTGTCTACCACGGATTGCATAAGCGAGATGTCAAGCCCGCGCTTTATAGCCCGTTTTATGCTTTTTTTGAAGCGCGAGGACATGACCAATGAATATTTCATAAGTCCAAATCCTCCATAGCTTCAGCGAATGATGCATAATGTTTTGTGTTAGGATCACGGGAAAGGCGTTTAGCCTCGTCAACAGCGTCAAGCACCTCCTGTTTATAGCGCGGCGCTGTAACGCTGAACGGCAGACCATTGTGTATAATGAGCTGCCTGAGGAACATATTGACCGCTGTGGACATATCAAGGCCTAACTCATTTAAAAGCTCGGAGGCGTCGGCTTTGACGTTTTCATCAATTCTGATTTGAGTGGGTACTGTTGCCATGAAATCATCTCCTTTATATGTATTATACTACGTTCGGTTTACGTTGTCAACCGAAACATTATGAAAACGGAGGAATAATATGAATTTGTTGATCACCGGCGGAGCCGGATTTATAGGCGGAAACTTCACACACTATATGGTGAAGAAGTATCCGAACTATAACATAATAGTATTGGACAAGCTCACATACGCGGGAAATCTCGAAACGCTTGAACCTGTGATGAATAACATAAAATTCATAAAGGGCGATATAG